>NZ_KQ236688.1:2803394-2895894 GCF_001183545.1 Cellvibrio sp. pealriver | reverse complement strand
CCCCGTGAACCTTTACTATAGCTTTGCACTGAACTTTGAACCTATCTGTGTAGGATAGGTGGGAGGCTTTGAAGTCGAGACGCTAGTTTCGATGGAGCCGTCCTTGAAATACCACCCTGGTATGTTTGAGGTTCTAACGTCGGCCCCTTATCGGGGTTACGGACAGTGTATGGTGGGTAGTTTGACTGGGGCGGTCTCCTCCCAAAGAGTAACGGAGGAGCACGAAGGTGTGCTAATCATGGTCGGAAATCATGAGGTTAGTGTAAAGGCAAAAGCACGCTTGACTGCGAGACAGACATGTCGAGCAGGTACGAAAGTAGGTCTTAGTGATCCGGTGGTTCTGTATGGAAGGGCCATCGCTCAACGGATAAAAGGTACTCCGGGGATAACAGGCTGATACCGCCCAAGAGTTCACATCGACGGCGGTGTTTGGCACCTCGATGTCGGCTCATCACATCCTGGGGCTGAAGCCGGTCCCAAGGGTATGGCTGTTCGCCATTTAAAGTGGTACGCGAGCTGGGTTTAGAACGTCGTGAGACAGTTCGGTCCCTATCTGCCGTGGGCGTTGGAGATTTGAGAAGAGTTGTTCCTAGTACGAGAGGACCGGAATGAACGCACCTCTGGTGTTCGGGTTGTCATGCCAATGGCACTGCCCGGTAGCTATGTGCGGACGGGATAACCGCTGAAAGCATCTAAGCGGGAAGCCTCCTTCAAGATGAGATCTCCCTGGGGCTTTAAGCCCCCTAAAGAGCCGTTGAAGACTACGACGTTGATAGGTTGGGTGTGGAAGCGCTGCGAGGCGTTGAGCTAACCAATACTAATTGCTCGTGCGGCTTGACCATATAACAGAATCGACTGTTAACGGTTAAACGATTCAGAAAGTCCGGACTTGTGCGATACGCAAGCATCCAAATGCTGTAAAATACAGCCAGCAAACTTTACGTTCCGCCACCCTATTTGAGTCAATCAAGGCCGACATAATAGATGTCATAAGACCTTCGAACTCATACAAAATTGCTTGACGACCATAGCAAGTTGGAACCACCTGATCCCATTCCGAACTCAGAAGTGAAACGACTTAGCGCCGATGGTAGTGTGGGGCTTCCCCATGTGAGAGTAGGACATCGTCAAGCTTCTAATACAAAATCCCTGTCAGACCTCTGACAGGGATTTTTCTTTTTTGTCTTTCACGATTCGGTAATGGATTTTATTACTCCTCTCTGCTTAGATGCGCAATTGGATGACAACAGAGAGTTTTGCGTGTTAACTATCGACTTAAGAGCTATCCAGCAAAATTGGTTAAAACTGAACTCGTTGACTCGGTCGTGCGTGGGGGGCGTTATCAAAGCCAATGCGTATGGTCTGGGTGCGAAAGAGGTGGCGAATTGCTTGTTTGCTGCCGGTTGTAAAGAGTTTTTTTTAGCTACGCTTGATGAGGCTGTAGAAGCGAGATCCTGCTTACCATCTGAAGTAAATATCTATCTTTTAGGTGGGCTTCGAAATGTAAATGTTTCGGAGCTTCATGAGAGAAATATTACTCCAGTGCTTTGCTCGGGGTTTGATATTGAGCGCTGGAGTGCTTCTAATAGTGCGTATGGGTGCACTAAATCAGCTGCATTGAAAATAAATACCGGAATGACGCGTTTTGGGTTGGATAAAAAAGAGTTTCATCAACTTTGTGAATCTTCCGAAAAAATAAAAGCAATTAACCCTACCCTTCTGATAAGTCATCTGTCTTGTGCGGATGACCCTTCGCATTTGCTCAATAAGCAACAGTGCGAACGGTTTGATAAATCCTTGTCTTTGATTAAAAAAGTACGCCCACTTATCCGTGCCAGCTTGGCAAACTCCTCCGGAATTTTCTTGGGTGAATCGTGGCATTTTGATTTGCTTCGGCCTGGTGCTGCGCTTTATGGAGTCAACCCAACGGCAACTAACAAAAACCCCATGTATTCGGTTGTGCAATTGGCGCTACCTGTATTGCAAGTAAGAACCCTTGAGATAGATGAGAGTATAGGGTATGCCGCAACAGCACATTTGCCTTCTGGAGCTCGTATTGCTGTCGTATCAGGAGGCTACGCCGATGGTGTGCACAGGACTCTTGGGGCATCTCGGGACGGGGTGCTACTTGGCCATGTTGTGAAAGTAATAGGTAGAATTTCCATGGACTCGATGATATTTGATATTTCACATCTGCCTCACTCAGATGATGAAATTATGCGCTCATCCGTAGAGATAATTGGCGCTAGCAGACCTCTTGATGTGCTCATAAATAATAATCAATCTCTGGGCTATGAGGTGCTTACTAGCTTGGGTGCTCGCTACAAGCGTAAATACTTACCGGGAGATGTATGAATCTCGGTTTGTTTGAATCCAATGCGCTTTCAGAAGTGTTGAAGTTATTGTCTGATGGACAAGTCCATTCCGGCGAAGAACTTGGAATGCTACTTGGCATTAGTCGAGCTGCTGTCTGGAAAACATTAAAGAAGCTTGAGTTGATTGGTCTTGATGTTGTATCCATAAAAGGGAAGGGATATTGCATTAAGGGTGGACTTGATTTGTTGGATGAATCAAAGATACAGGCTCAGTTTCATGATCTTCTTAATATCAACGTTTTTGCACAGATAGATTCAACTAATTCTTATTTGTTGCGGCAAAATAAACCAGAAAGAAAAGTGTGCTTGGCTGAAAGCCAAACCGCAGGTCGAGGTCGAAGGGGGCGCGCCTGGGTTAGTCCGTTTGCGCAAAATCTTTACCTTTCAATTGGTTGGGGGTTTGAAGGTGGCATTGCAGTATTGGAAGGGCTGAGCTTAACGATCGGATTAGCTGTGGTGCGATGTTTGCGGCGCTATGGAGTATGTGGTCTCCAGCTTAAGTGGCCAAATGATATTTTATATAAAGATAAAAAGCTTGGCGGTGTTTTGATAGAAGTGAATGGAGATCCCGCTGGTTATTGTGTAGTGGTTATTGGTATTGGTCTCAATGTATCGATGGGTGATGGTTATGCTTCCCGCATTGAGCAGCCATGGAGTAGCCTTAATAAAATCTTTGCTGAACAAAATCTCCCGTTACCAAGGCGTAACCAACTGGCTTCTTGTTTATTGTCTGAGCTGAATTTAATTCTTTCTCGATACCATACGGATGGTTTTTCGACCTTTAAGAATGAGTGGGTGTCGGTCGCAAGTTATCTGAATCAATTTGTATATATCCATAAGGGAAATCATGTCCAGCAGGGTGTTTTTTGTGGCGTGGATGACTCTGGAGCTCTCGTGCTTGATGTGGATGGTGATAGAGTAATATTTCATGGAGGAGAAGTTTCATTAAGGAGGGAGCATGTTTCTTGATATTGATATGGGCAATACCCGTACAAAATGGAGGCTCAGGAACGATTCCGTAATAGTGGATCGAGGTATTGTAAATACAGGTTTCGGATTTAAAGCTTTGGAGGGCTGTCTGGGGCCATACAAATCACAAGTAAAAGTAGTGTGGGTGGTTAGTGTTGTCGGCGGGAAGCTGGATGCCGAATTGACAGAATGGATCAATGGTTTCTTTTCTGTTTTGCCGCAATTTGCTCAAAGCTGCGAGCAGGTTGGTGTGGTAAAAAATGGCTATGAAGTGCCTGCGGGTTTAGGTGTTGATCGATGGTTAGGGCTGCTTGCGGGCTATCATTTGGTTGGCGGGGCATGCGTGATTGTTTCTTGCGGTACTGCTATGACAGTGGATTTACTGTCTGGCGACGGTAGTCATCAGGGGGGGTATATAGCACCGGGTCTTGCCTCCATCTTTGGTTCTATAAATTCAAGCTTGCGCCTAATTCAAATCGATAAAGAGCGGTTCTCGATGGGTTTGTTGCCAGGGAAAGGAACTGATAGTGCCGTTTTTGCAGGTGTTTCCTCAATGGTGACTGGCGTTGTCGAAAATGGAATCAGGCAGCTCTCTGGTCTTGGTGAAAACAATATCCAATTGGTCTTGACGGGGGGGGATGCTGATAGCTTGGCGCTATTTTATCCTCAGGCACTCCTAATTCCCGACCTGATATTGGATGGGTTGGTTTATGTAATGGGGCGAATGTCCCCGATGGAGTAATACATGAGGGCGATTTTTATTTTTTTGCTTGCCGCAAATTTTATCTTTTGGGGATACCACTATTGGGATTTGGGTGGCACAGAGGGCGGCATAAAGAAAGTTTCAGAACCAAAACAAAGTACCTCAATTGGTGCGGAGAAGTTGTTACTTTTGGCTGAGCGAGTCAATGAAGAAAAGTCTCACGGCGCTCGTCCATTAAAAAAGCAAACTACTGGTGCCGAGGAAAAAGCCGATGCTGATTTGTGTACTATGATCGGACCTTACAATCAGTTATTACAGGCGGAGTATGCGCTGGAGCATTTGGTGTCGCTGGGAATTGCTGCGCATATCACGCCTGTTGAAATAAAAGAGGGTGAGCTTTACTGGGTTTATCTCCCTCCTGAAATGTCGGAACGAGAAGCATTGCGGCGGCTTTATGAGCTGCAAAGCAAAGGAATTGAGAGTCATATTATTGCAAAAGGCGAGCTTACTAACGGAATATCATTTGGTCGCTTTGCTGATTATGTACAAGCGGAGGCTCGCGCTGCGGAGATAAAGAATCTTGGATATGGTGTTGATATAAAAATGCTTCCAAAGATGATTCAGGAGATATGGTTGGTTATTGAGCCAGGGTTTGATGAAAAAGTGGGCGAATCCGTATGGGCAACACTTCTATCGAAAGAGTATTCATTAGAAAAGAGACAAAATTTTTGTTTGGGTGTTGATTCGGGGCAAATGTTTCACTAAAATTCTGCCTCCACAAACGGGCGTGATAAAAAAGCTGGCGTAGCTCAGTAGGTAGAGCAGCTGACTTGTAATCAGCCGGTCGGGGGTTCGATTCCTCTCGCCAGCTCCATTTTTAATCGCGTAGTTGTTGTAACTCTGTGAATTTGTTAAAAAAATAGATTGACAGTCGATAGTGTGAGTCGGAAAATGCCGGCGATTTCGGCAGGGGTTCCCGAGCGGCCAAAGGGATCAGACTGTAAATCTGACGCGTAAGCTTCGGTGGTTCGAATCCACCCCCCTGCACCAAATTCTCGAGATTGTTTGAAGGGTTGGTTATACCAATATCTGACTTAAGCGGGTATGGTTCAATGGTAGAACCTCAGCCTTCCAAGCTGATGGCGCGGGTTCGATTCCCGCTACCCGCTCCATATTAATTAAAAGTTTTGGCTCATATAGCTCAGTTGGTAGAGCACACCCTTGGTAAGGGTGAGGTCAGCAGTTCAAATCTGCTTATGAGCTCCATAAATATGCTGCGAAGGGTTGCCTTCGCAGTTTTTTTATCTGTAAGAAAAGTCATCTACGTCTGAGGAGGCGCTCGCAATGGCGAAGGAAAAGTTTGAACGTAACAAGCCCCACGTCAACGTGGGCACCATTGGTCACGTTGACCACGGTAAAACCACTCTGACTGCAGCCTTGACCAAGGTGTGTGCAGAAAGCTGGGGCGGTGAAGCGGTTGCCTTTGATGGCATCGATAAGGCACCGGAAGAAAAGGCGCGTGGTATTACTATTAATACCTCTCACGTTGAATATGATTCACCCATTCGCCACTATGCGCACGTAGACTGTCCAGGTCACGCCGATTATGTGAAAAACATGATTACCGGTGCTGCTCAGATGGATGGCGCGATTCTGGTGTGTGGTGCGACCGATGGTCCAATGCCGCAAACCCGTGAGCACATCCTGCTGTCTCGTCAGGTTGGTGTACCTTACATCGTAGTATTCCTGAACAAAGCTGACCTGCTGGCGGAAGACTGCGGCGGCGTAGGTACCGATGAATACAACGAAATGCTGGAGTTGGTGGAGATGGAGTTGCGTGAGCTTCTGTCTACCTATGACTTCCCAGGTGATGATACTCCAATCATTGCTGGCTCTGCGTTGATGGCTCTTAACGGTCAAGACGATAACGAACTGGGCACTTCTGCTGTTCGTAAATTGGTTGAGTCTCTGGATGCATACATCCCAGAGCCTGTGCGTGCAATTGATCAGCCATTCCTGATGCCGGTAGAAGATGTGTTCTCTATCTCTGGTCGCGGTACTGTGGTAACTGGTCGTGTAGAGCGCGGTATTGTTAAGGTTGGTGAGGAAATCGCCATCGTTGGTCTGAAAGACACCGTTAAAACTACCTGTACTGGTGTTGAGATGTTCCGCAAGTTGCTCGACGAAGGTCGTGCTGGTGAGAACGTTGGTGTTCTGTTGCGCGGTACCAAGCGTGATGAAGTTGAGCGTGGCCAAGTATTGTGTAAGCCAAACTCTGTAACGCCGCACACCAAGTTTGAATCTGAAGTGTATGTTCTGTCCAAAGAAGAAGGTGGTCGTCATACTCCGTTCTTCAAAGGTTATCGTCCACAGTTCTACTTCCGTACTACTGATGTAACGGGTGCGGTAGAGTTGCCGGAAGGCGTTGAAATGGTTATGCCGGGCGACAACATTAAGATGGTTGTTACCCTGATTCACCCAATCGCGATGGAAGACGGTCTGCGTTTTGCTATCCGTGAAGGTGGTCGTACTGTTGGTGCTGGTGTTGTTGCCAAAATCATTCAGTAATTAATGTGGTGCGGTCGCATTGAGTGACCGCACTTATGCTTCATATGTTAGGCCAGTAGTTCAATTGGTAGAGCACCGGTCTCCAAAACCGGGTGTTGGGGGTTCGAGTCCCTCCTGGCCTGCCAAATTTCATGAAGGTTTTCGCGATAATGACTGCAAATACTGAAGAAAAAGTTTATCGACTGGATGCTCTGAAGTGGCTTCTGGTGGTTGCTATAGTTGCTGCTGGCGTTGTTGGAAATTCTCATTTTTCTGCTGAGTCAGTGCTTTATCGTGCCTTGGCATTGTTGGTGCTTGCTTTCATTGCAATTCTAGTTGCATTGCAGACTGCAAAAGGTGTTGCAATAGCTGATGTTGTGCGTGGAGCTCTTGTTGAGTTACGTAAAGTTGTATGGCCTACGCGCCAGGAAACTAATCAAACAACTTTGATTGTGATAGCTGTGGTTATCGTAATGGCGATCATTCTGTGGCTGCTGGACACTCTTTTCGGTTTTATTGCCTCTAACATCATAGGGTAGATAAGTATGGCTAAGCGTTGGTACGTAGTGCATGCCTATTCCGGTTATGAAAAAAAAGTGGCAGCCTCTTTGCGTGATCGTGTGGCTCTGTATGGTATGGATGACTCTTTTGGTGAAATTTTGGTGCCAACAGAGGAAGTCATTGAAATGCGTGGTGGTCAAAAACGTAAAAGCGAAAGGAAGTTTTTTCCGGGCTATGTATTAGTTCAAATGGAATTAAATGACGATACATGGCATTTGGTAAAAGACACGCCGAGAGTAATGGGTTTTATTGGTGGGAAAGCTGATCAGCCTGCTCCAATCACAGAGAAAGAGGCTGATGCAATTTTACGTCGCGTGGATGATTCAATAGAAAAGCCAAAGCCAAAAACTATATTTGAGCCAGGCGAGATGGTGCGTGTTATTGATGGCCCTTTTAACGACTTCAATGGAGTTGTTGAAGAGGTTAACTACGATAAGAATAAATTACGTGTTGCTGTGTTGATTTTTGGTCGTTCAACTCCAGTTGAACTGGAATTTAGTCAGGTCGAAAAAACCTAGGTGCTAAATAAGTTTTAAATGCCCTTCTTTGCTGTGCAAAGAGGGGTTTTCGTGTCCTTGGTCTAGCCAAGGCGGGGAGCCGGAGACGTCAGATTTTGCCAAAGGTCTGGCTGAGGCGCTAACACCCATAGGGGAGTAATGTCATGGCAAAAAAAGTAACCGCTTACGTTAAGCTGCAAGTTGCAGCTGGCAAAGCAAACCCAAGTCCACCCGTTGGTCCAGCTCTTGGTCAACATGGTGTTAACATTATGGAATTCTGTAAAGCTTTCAATGCCCAAACACAGGGCATGGAAGTAGGCTCGCCTGTTCCTGTAATCATCAGTGTATACAGCGACCGTAGCTTTACTTTTGTGATGAAGACTCCGCCGGCTTCTTTCTTGTTGAAGAAAGCCGCTGGTATTACCAGCGGTAGTGGACGTCCGAACACTAACAAAGTAGGCAAGGTAAATCGCGCTCAGCTGGAGGCGATCGCTACCACTAAAATGGCAGATTTGACTGCTGCTGATATGGATGCCGCCGTACGCACTATCGCGGGCTCTGCGCGTTCAATGGGTCTGGAAGTGGAGGGCGTATAAGATGGCAAAAATTACCAAGCGTCAACGTGCTATCAATGAGAAAGTAGATTCCACAAAGCAATATTCAATTGATGATGCCGTTGCATTGTTGAAAGAGCTTTCTAATGTGAAATTTGCTGAAACTGTAGATGTTGCTATCAGTTTGGGCATTGATCCTCGTAAATCTGATCAATCCGTTCGCGGTGCTACTACCCTTCCTCATGGTAACGGTAAGTCAGTTCGCGTGGCGGTGTTTACTCAGGGTGCTAATGCTGAAGCTGCGAAAGCAGCTGGTGCTGAGTTTGTTGGTATGGATGAGCTTGCAGCCGAAATCAAGGCCGGCAAAATGGATTTTGATGTTGTAATCGCGAGCCCAGATGCAATGCGTGTCGTAGGCCAACTGGGGCAGGTGCTTGGTCCTCGCGGATTAATGCCAAACCCGAAAACCGGCACTGTGACCCCTGATGTAGTTACTGCTGTTAAAAATGCTAAAGCTGGCCAGGTGCGTTATCGCGCAGAAAAAGGCGGTATTGTTCATGGCGGCTTGGGTAAGATTTCTTTTGATGCCGTGGCGATCAAAGAAAACTTGGAAGCATTAGTGAATGATTTGAAAAAAGCCAAACCTGCAACGTCTAAAGGCATATATCTGAAAAAGATTTGCTTGAGCACTACAATGGGGCCAGGTTTGGTAATCGATCAAGCATCTCTTGCAATTTAAATTGCGGATGCAAAAAACTTTGGGGTCCGCTTGCTGTAATACATGGCGGGCCGTCAAAGACCGTAGGTGTTAAGAGAAGTCTTTCTTGAAACTTAATGCTGCGCGCCTACGCAGATGGTGAGACCCTTTTCAGTATTTTTAAAATTCTGAATGACATCACCAAATGATGGCTTCATTGGTATCAAATTATTTAATTAGATAACGATGAAGATGAAGACAACGATAGATTATGTCTATCTCAACAGGAGAAATCCCGTGGCACTAGGACTTGAAGGTAAAAAGGCGATTGTCGCTGAAGTCCATGAAGTTGCTAAGAGTGCGTTGTCTGCAGTGGTTGCCGATTCTCGCGGCGTAACTGTAGGAAAAATGACCGCTCTGCGTAAGCAGGCCCGTGAAGCTGGCGTTTGGGTAAAAATCGTCCGCAACACTTTGGCTCGCCGCGCTGTACAGGGCACAGCTTACGAATGTCTTGCTGACAGTTTCGTAGGTCCAACCTTGCTTGCTTTCTCGAATGAACATCCAGGTGCAGGTGCACGCATTCTGCAGGATTTCGCTCGTGAAAACGATAAGTTTGAACTGAAAGCTGCCGCCTTTGAAGGTGAGAAAGTGAACATCGCTATGCTGGCTACTTTGCCAACTTACGACGAAGCTGTAGCTCGCCTGCTGCGTACAATGAAAGAAGCAGCTGCTGGCAAACTGGTTCGCACTATTGCGGCCGTTCGCGATCAAAAAGAACAAGCTGCTTAATCATTTCGATAGCCGCTTAATTAACGATTTTTTGAGCATAAATGCTCTCCCAAAATAGGAATTGAGTCATGTCTCTGACTAAAGAAGATATCATCAATGCCATCGCAGAAATGTCTGTTAAAGATGTAGTAGAGCTGGTTTCTGCAATGGAAGAAAAATTTGGTGTTAGCGCTGCTGCCGCCGTTGCTGTTGCTGCAGGTCCTGCTGCTGCTGCCGCAGAAGAGCAAACAGAATTCACAGTAATGTTGTCATCTGCTGGTGATAAGAAAGTGAACGTAATTAAAGCTGTTCGCGAGTTGACCGGTCTGGGCTTGAAAGAAGCTAAAGACTTGGTTGAAGGTGCACCAAAAGCTGTTAAAGAAGGTGTATCTAAAGCTGATGCTGACGCTGCAAAAGCAAAACTGGAAGAAGCTGGCGCTATCGTAGAATTGAAATAATTTTATTCTTGGTGCTCCAGAGTCCATTATCAGTTTGGACGCAAGGCTGGTGGGTATTTGCCCGCCAGCCTTTTTCTGTTTTCAGAATGATTAACTGATAGCTTCAGGAATTGCCAACAAACAAATATTTGTTGGGCGCTGCAGGATGTAATTATCGTAATGAAGTATTACGACTAAGCGAACACATTGTTGAGTTAGTGGTTTTACACAAAGAAACGCCTAGGCGTTTTCATGGCTGCGATCAAGCCCGATCCGCGAACAAGCTGGGGAATACAGATGGCTTACTCATATACTGAGAAAAAACGTATCCGCAAGGATTTTGGCAAACTGCCTCACGTAATGGATGTACCTTACCTCTTGGCGATTCAGTTAGATTCCTACAGAAAGTTTACTCAAGCAGAGACTGCTCCCAATAAACGCGATGATATGGGATTGCATGCTGCTTTTCGTTCCGTTTTTCCAATCGTCAGCTATTCAGGTAACGCTGCTCTCGAATATGTGAGCTACAACCTCGGGAAAGCTGCATTTGATGTAAACGAATGTATTTTGCGCGGTGTAACCTACGCTGTGCCTTTGCGCGTTAAAGTGCGCTTGATTATTTATGATCGCGAGTCATCTAATAAAGCGATTAAAGATATTAAGGAACAGGAAGTTTACATGGGTGAAATTCCACTCATGACAGATAACGGTACTTTTGTAATCAATGGTACTGAGCGTGTAATCGTTTCCCAGTTGCATCGTTCACCTGGTGTGTTCTTCGATCATGACAAGGGTAAAACCCACTCGTCAGGTAAGCTGCTTTATTCTGCACGTATTATTCCTTACCGTGGCTCATGGTTGGATTTTGAATTCGATCCAAAAGATTTGTTGTACGTGCGTATTGATCGCCGTCGTAAACTGCCAGCAACGATTTTATTGCGTGCGTTGGGCTTTAGCTCACAAGAAATGTTGAGCATGTTCTTTGAGACCAGTACTTTTATCGTAGGTAAAGATGGTCAATTTAGTTATGAAGTGGTTCCGTCGCGCTTGCGTGGTGATGTTGCTACTTTTGATATTAAGGATGATAAAGGCAACATTATTGTTGAAGAAGGTCGTCGTATTACTGCGCGCCACATTCGCCAACTGGAAAAAGCTAACGTCAACCAAATGGATGTTCCTTCTGAATATCTGTTGGGGCGTTCTTTAGCAAAAGATATTATCGATACGCGTACAGGCGAATTGCTATTTGAATGTAATACAGAAATTACTGCTGACGTACTGAACAAAATTGCTGCTGCTGGCGTTGAAAAAGTAGAGACCCTGTATACCAACGAATTGGACTGTGGTCCGTTCATTTCTGAGACGTTGCGTGTTGATCCAACCCGCACTGCATTGGAAGCGTTGGTAGAAATTTATCGCATGATGCGTCCTGGCGAACCGCCAACCAAAGAATCAGCAGAAGCGTTGTTCCAGAATTTATTCTTCTCGCAAGAGCGTTACGACTTATCAGCTGTAGGTCGTATGAAGTTCAACCGTCGCCTTGGTCGCGAAGCCGAAACTGGCGAAGGTACTTTGTCTAACGACGATATCGTTGATGTGATGAAGACTCTGATTTCTATCCGTAACGGTAAAGGCGTTGTGGATGATATCGATCACTTGGGTAACCGTCGTGTTCGCTCTGTTGGTGAAATGGCAGAAAACCAATTCCGCGTTGGTTTGGTGCGCGTTGAGCGTGCGGTGAAAGAGCGTTTGTCCATGGCAGAAAGCGAAGGTCTGATGCCGCAGGATCTGATTAACGCAAAGCCTGTTGCTGCGGCAGTGAAAGAATTCTTCGGTTCTTCTCAGTTGTCCCAGTTCATGGATCAAAACAACCCGCTTTCTGAAATTACGCACAAGCGTCGTGTTTCTGCACTTGGCCCAGGTGGCTTGACTCGTGAGCGCGCAGGCTTCGAAGTGCGTGACGTACACCCGACTCACTATGGTCGTGTATGTCCAATTGAAACGCCTGAGGGGCCAAACATTGGTTTGATCAACTCTCTGGCAACCTATGCGCGTACTAACAACTACGGTTTCCTTGAGAGCCCGTATCGCAAAGTAATTAACGGCAAGGTAACCAGCGAAATCGATTTCCTGTCAGCAATTAATGAATCTGAATACGTTATTGCACAGGCATCTGCAACGCTGGATGACAATGGCAACCTAACTGAAGAGTTAGTTTCTGTTCGTCACTTAAATGAATTTGCCCTTAAGCCTGCAGCTGAAGTTCAGTATATGGACGTATCGGCTCGTCAGGTTGTATCAGTTGCAGCTTCGCTGATTCCATTCCTTGAGCACGACGATGCGAACCGTGCATTGATGGGATCAAACATGCAGCGTCAAGCTGTTCCAACCCTGCGCTCGCAAAAGCCACTGGTTGGTACTGGTATGGAGCGCAATGTTGCTGCTGACTCAGGCGTATGTGTGGTTGCCAAGCGCGGCGGTGTAATCGACAGCGTTGATGCTGGTCGTATCGTAGTAAAAGTTCACGATGCAGAAGTGCAAGCTGGCGATGCCGGTGTAGATATTTACAACCTTATCAAATACACCCGCTCCAACCAAAACACCTGTATTAACCAACGTCCAATCGTAAGCATGGGTGATGTGGTTTCTCGCGGCGACATTTTGGCCGACGGTCCATCTGTTGATATGGGTGAATTGGCACTTGGCCAAAACATGCGTATCGCATTCATGCCGTGGAATGGTTACAACTTCGAAGACTCGATTCTCGTTTCTGAGCGCGTTGTACAGGAGGATCGCTTCACTACCATTCACATCCAGGAATTAACCTGTATCGCGCGTGACACCAAGTTGGGCAGCGAAGAAATCACTGCGGATATTCCAAACGTAGGTGAAAGCGCCCTGAGCAAACTGGATGAGTCCGGTATTGTTTACATCGGTGCTGAAGTTGTTGGTGGCGATATTTTGGTTGGTAAGGTAACGCCAAAAGGTGAAACCCAGCTGACTCCAGAAGAAAAGCTATTGCGTGCGATCTTCGGTGAAAAAGCCTCTGATGTTAAAGACACTTCATTGCGTGTACCTTCAAGCACCAAAGGGACCGTTATTGATGTTCAGGTTTTCACTCGTGATGGTCTGGAAAAAGATCAACGCAGTCTGGAAATTGAAAAAGCGCAGTTGGATGAAGTCCGCAAAGATCTCAACGAAGAATATCGTATTGTTGAGGCCGCTACTTTCGAGCGTTTGCGTGCTGCTTTGGTTGGCCAAGTTGTAGCATCCGGTAAAAACGTGAAGAAAGGCGAAGCCATGACTCACGAAATTTTGGATGGCCTGGAAAAAGACCAATGGTTCAAGCTGCGCATGAACGAAGAGGTGCTCAATGAGCAAATCGATCGCGCGGAAGAACAGCTGGCAGAGCGTCGCAAGATTCTTGACGAAAGATTCGAAGACAAGAAGCGCAAGCTGTCTACTGGTGATGACCTGGCTCCCGGCGTTCTCAAAATTGTTAAGGTTTATCTTGCAATCAAGCGCCGTATCCAACCTGGCGACAAGATGGCTGGTCGTCACGGAAACAAGGGTGTTATCTCGGTAATTATGCCGATCGAAGACATGCCTTACGACGAAAACGGCGAAACTGTTGATATCGTTCTTAACCCGCTCGGCGTACCTTCACGTATGAACGTGGGACAGGTGTTGGAAATGCACTTGGGTATGGCTGCTAAAGGTTTGGGTGTGAAGATCAACAAAATGCTGCAGGAGCAAAAAGCTGTTGCGGACATTCGTGCTCTGTTGGAAGAAATTTACAACAAAACCGGTGATGTTGCTGCTAAAGAAGATCTGTCTTCTTTCTCTGATAAAGAAATTCTGGATCTGGCGAAAAATCTGGTTGACGGTGTGCCTATGGCAACGCCGGTGTTTGATGGCGCGAAAGAGCATGAAATCAAGGCGCTGTTACGTTTGGCCGGGCTGTCTGATTCAGGTCAGACCATTCTCTATGATGGTCGTACGGGCGATCAATTTACACGCCCGGTAACAGTTGGGTATATGTACATGCTGAAGTTGAACCACTTGGTTGACGACAAAATGCATGCTCGTTCAACCGGTTCATATAGTCTGGTTACCCAGCAGCCTCTTGGCGGTAAAGCACAATTTGGTGGTCAGCGTTTCGGTGAGATGGAAGTGTGGGCACTGGAAGCATACGGTGCAGCTTACACCTTGCAAGAAATGCTTACAGTTAAGTCGGATGACGTTGCGGGTCGTACCAAGATGTATAAAAACATCGTTGATGGCGACCATCGTATGGAGCCGGGCATGCCCGAATCCTTTAACGTACTTGTTAAGGAAATCCGCTCTCTGGGTATCAATATTGAGCTTGAGCAAGACGAGTAATGCTCAGCAAATGCCAGCTCCACGGAGCTGGCATTGACCCGGAACCACCCAAGAATTTGCCTTGAAGTTTAATGAAAGCTCCCCCGGAGCCAACAGGAGAAAGCGCCTTGAAAGACTTACTGAATTTGCTCAAGTCCCAGGGACAAGTCGATGAGTTCGACTCTATTCGTATTAGCTTGGCATCACCTGAAATGATTCGTTCATGGTCATTTGGCGAAGTAAAAAAGCCAGAGACTATTAACTACCGTACCTTCAAGCCAGAGCGTGAAGGTCTGTTCTGTGCCAAGATATTTGGCCCAGTAAAAGATTATGAATGCTTGTGCGGCAAGTACAAGCGCATGAAGCACCGCGGCATTATCTGTGAGAAGTGTGGCGTTGAAGTGACTCTGGCTAAAGTGCGTCGTGAGCGCATGGGTCACATTGAGCTGGCAAGCCCGGTTGCGCATATTTGGTTCCTGAAATCACTGCCGTCCCGTATCGGTTTGTTGCTGGATATGACGCTGCGTGATATCGAGCGTGTGCTGTATTTTGAAAGCTATGTAGTGACCGAACCTGGCATGACTACACTGGAGCGCGGTCAGTTGCTCTCTGATGAGCAATACTTCGAAGCAATGGAAGAGTTCGGTGACGAATTCGAAGCGCAAATGGGTGCTGAAGCAATTCAAACTTTAATGCGTGCTATCGATTTGGAATCGGAAATTCAACGCCTGCGCGAAGAAATTCCAAATACCACCAGTGAAACCAAAATCAAGAAATACTCCAAGCGTCTGAAACTACTGGAAGCGTTCTTTTTCTCTGGCAACAAGCCTGAGTGGATGGTGATGGAAGTGCTGCCGGTGTTGCCGCCAGATTTGCGTCCATTGGTTCCATTGGATGGCGGTCGTTTCGCGACTTCCGACCTGAATGACTTGTATCGTCGCGTTATTAACCGTAACAACCGCTTGAAGCGTTTGTTGGATCTGAATGCGCCAGACATTATCGTGCGCAACGAAAAGCGTATGCTGCAAGAAGCGGTAGATGCCTTGTTGGATAACGGTCGTCGCGGTCGTGCGATCACCGGTTCAAACAAGCGTCCGCTGAAGTCTTTGGCTGACATGATCAAAGGTAAGCAAGGTCGTTTCCGTCAGAACCTGCTCGGTAAGCGCGTGGATTACTCCGGTCGTTCGGTGATCGTGGTAGGTCCAACCCTGCGTTTGCACCAGTGCGGTCTGCCGAAGAAAATGGCTCTGGAATTGTTCAAGCCATTTATTTTCAGCAAGCTCGAATTGCGTGGTCTAGCAACAACGATTAAAGCCGCCAAGAAAATGGTTGAGCGCGAAGAAGCTGTCGTGTGGGATATCCTCGACGAAGTAATCCGCGAGCATCCGGTGCTTCTGAACCGTGCACCAACACTTCACCGTCTTGGTATCCAGGCGTTTGAGCCAGTATTGATTGAAGGTAAAGCAATCCAACTGCACCCGCTCGTCTGTTCTGCATATAACGCAGACTTCGACGGCGATCAGATGGCAGTTCACGTTCCGCTGACGATTGAGGCTCAGTTGGAAGCCCGTGCATTGATGATGTCTACCAATAACATCCTTTCGCCAGCGTCAGGTGAGCCAATTATCGTTCCGTCGCAAGACGTGGTATTGGGCTTGTACTGGATGACCCGTGACCGTGTAAACGCCAAAGGCGAAAACATGGTATTTGCTGATCCGGCAGAGGTGTCGCGCGCTTATTACTCCAAACAAGTTGACCTGCAAGCGCGCATCAAAGTGCGTTTGAGTGAAACTTTGATTGGCGAAGAAGGTGAGAAAACCACTACCGTGAAGCTGGTCAGCACTACTGTTGGTCGTGTATTGCTGTGGGAAATTTGCCCACCTGGCATGCCGCTGGAAATGATCAACCGCCCAATGGTCAAGAAGGCGATTTCTGCCGCAATCAACTACTGCTACCGCGTAGTTGGTTTGAAAGCGACAGTTATTTTTGCTGACCGTTTGATGTATATGGGGTATGACTTCTCTACCAAGTCGGGCTCATCTATTGGTGTTAACGACTTCACTATCCCTGCTGCAAAGGCGGAAATCATTGCGCGTGCAGATGCGGAAGTAAAAGAAATCGAAACTCAATATGCATCTGGCCTTGTGACTCAAGGCGAGAAATACAACAAGGTTATCGATATTTGGTCGCGTGCTAACGATTTGGTTGCCAAATCGATGATGGAAGGTATTTCCAAAGAAGCCGTTATCAATCGCGATGGCGTTGAAGAATTGCAGCCATCATTCAACTCCGTATTTATGTATGCCGACTCGGGTGCGCGTGGTTCGCCCGCTCAGATCCGTCAGTTAGCCGGTATGCGTGGTTTGATGGCGCGTCCGGATGGCTCGATCATCGAGACCCCAATTAAAGCGAATTTCCGTGAAGGTCTGAACGTTCTTCAGTACTTCATCTCGACCCACGGTGCGCGTAAAGGTTTGGCGGATACCGCTTTGAAGACTGCGAACTCCGGTTACTTGACCCGTCGTTTGGTTGACGTTGCGCAAGATCTGGTAGTGACTGCTATCGACTGTGGTACCGATGAAGGCTTAACGATGTCACCGGTAATCGAAGGCGGTGACGTAATCGAATCTCTGGGGGATCGTATCCTCGGTCGTATTATTGCGCGCGACGTTATCCGTCCTGGCACTGATGAAATCCTGGTTCCTGCTGGCACCATGATCGATGAAGCTTGGGTTGAACGTGTTGAAGCAATGGGTATCGACGAAGTATTGGTTCGCTCGCCTATTACCTGTGAAGCCCGCAGCGGTATCTGCTCCATGTGTTACGGCCGTGACCTGGCTCGTGGTCATCGCGTTAACGTGGGCGAAGCGGTTGGTGTGATCGCTGCCCAGTCAATCGGTGAACCTGGTACCCAGTTGACCATGCGTACCTTCCACATCGGTGGTGCGGCATCGCGAGCGTCTGCAGCAGATAGCGTGCAAGTTAAACAAGAAGGTACTGTGCGTCTGTTGAACGTGAAGGTTGTTAGCAACCCGGCGGGCAATCTGGTTGCGGTATCCCGTTCAGGTGAATTGGCGATTGCTGATAGCAGTGGCCGTGAGCGTGAGCGTTACAAAATTCCTTACGGTGCATTGATCACTGTTAAAGATGGCGAAGCAGTAAAAGGCGGCCAAATCATTGCCAAATGGGACCCGCATACTCACCCTATCGTATCGGAAGTGGCAGGTACTGTTGCATTTTCGGGTATGGAAGACGGCCTCTCTATCCGTCGTCAAACCGACGAGCTGACTGGCTTGAGCTCTATCGAGATTCTCGATCCTGCCGAGCGCCCATCAGCAGGGAAAGATTTGCGTCCAGCGGTAACACTTGTAGATGCAAAAGGTAAGGAGCTGTTCTTGGCAAACACCAATGTGCCAGCGCACTACATGTTGCCAGCCAAAGCAATTTTGAGCATCAACAACGGCGACATCATTAACGTGGGCGACATTATTGCGCGTATCCCACAAGAAGGCTCCAAAACCCGTGACATCACCGGTGGTCTGCCGCGCGTTGCTGACTTGTTTGAAGCCCGTCGCCCGAAAGAGCCGTCAATCCTGGCGGAAATCAGCGGCACTGTGAGTTTCGGTAAAGAGACTAAAGGCAAGCGCCGTTTGATCATTACCCCAACTGATGGTCAGGTATTGGATGATGGTTCAACCCATTATGAAGTGCTGATTCCAAAACATCGCCAGCTAACGGTGTTCGAGGGTGAAATGGTTGCCAAAGGCGAGGTTGTGTCTGACGGTCCAAGCAATCCTCATGACATTTTGCGTTTGCAGGGTGTGGAGGCTTTGTCGCGTTACATCACCAACGAAATCCAGGATGTTTACCGCCTGCAAGGCGTAAAGATTAACGATAAGCATATTGAGACTATCGTTCGTCAAATGCTTCGCAAGGTGGAAATCACCACCATGGGCGACTCTACTTTCGTGAAAGGTGAGCAGGTTGAATACAACCAGTTGCTCGAAGAGAACGAAAAGTTGCGCGCAGAGGGTCGTCAGCCCGCCAACTATGAGCGTCAATTGCTGGGCATTACCAAAGCGTCTCTGGCAACTGAATCGTTTATTTCTGCGGCATCGTTCCAAGAGACTACCCGTGTACTGACCGAAGCAGCTGTAACCGGTAAGAAAGATGCGCTGCGTGGTTTGAAAGAAAACGTTGTTGTTGGTCGCTTGATTCCTGCTGGTACTGGTTTGGCATATCACTCAGACCGCAAGCGTCGCCGTGAAGAGGCAGCGAACCAGGATATTGGTGTAAGTGCTGAAGATGTTGAAGCGGCATTAACCGAAGCGTTGAAATCAAGCATTAACTAATTCTTGATGAAATGCTGAGGTGCGGGCGAGTTTCTCGCCCGCTGCAAATCCCGAGCAAGGCTGGTATCCCCAGCCTTGCTTTTTTATCAGTCTTTGTCGCTCGGCGAGGCTATTAAATAAGCGGGTTTTGCCTTGACGGTGGGGGGGAGCATCTTTACAATGCGCCCCCCACTTTTACCCAAGTGGGAAGCGGATCTATTTGTTATAAACCGCTTTCTTAAACCTGCCTTCGTGATGAAGGCGTATATCTATGGAGTTTGTTTTCATGCCAACGATCAATCAATTGATTCGTAAGCCAAGAAAACCCATCGTAGACAAGAGTGACGTTCCAGCTCTGCAAGGTAACCCGCAAAGACGCGGTGTTTGCACTCGCGTGTATACGACTACCCCTAAAAAGCCAAACTCAGCATTGCGTAAAGTGTGCCGCGTTCGTTTGACCAATGGCTTTGAAGTGACCTCGTATATAGGCGGTGAAGGCCATAACCTGCAAGAGCACAGTGTGGTGCTGATTCGTGGCGGTCGTGTTAAAGACTTGCCAGGTGTGCGTTACCACACTGTACGCGGTTCATTGGATACTTCCGGTGTTGCCAAGCGTAGACAGGGTCGCTCTAAGTACGGTGCGAAACGTCCTAAGTAATGGTTGGCGGATGTTATCCGCCGCTTGATTAGGTTGTTGAAGTTTTCGGTTTACTACCGAGTAAGGCCAAGCAAGCTATAAACAATAGGGTTTATAGAGTTGTCTTGGGAAATTCCTGAAGAGAGGCTATTTAAAATGCCAAGAAGACGTGTCGTCGCCAAGCGCGAAACGCTGCCGGATCCAAAATTCGGTAACGTGACTCTGGCGAAATTCATGAACCACGTGATGATCAGTGGTAAAAAATCTGTAGCGGAACGCATTATTTATGGCGCTATGGATATTGTTAAAACCAAATTGAATCGCGACCCTTTAGAGGTTTTCTCTGAGGCTCTCGAAAACATCGCTCCATTGGTTGAGGTTAAGTCTCGCCGTGTGGGTGGTGCTACTTATCAAGTGCCGGTTGAGGTTCGTGCGTCACGTCGCACAGCTTTGGCAATGCGTTGGTTGGTGGATTACTCGCGCAAGCGCGGTGAAAAGTCCATGCCGGCTCGTTTGGCAGGTGAGTTGATGGATGCTGCTCAAGGTAAAGGCGCAGCGGTGAAAAAGCGTGAAGACGTGCACCGTATGGCTGAAGCGAACAAGGCGTTCTCTCATTTCCGCTTCTAAGCGAAAATGGCTTCGATTTATCTGGGTGAAGGTCAAAGGCAGCAAGGCTGCCTTTGCCTTTTTTGAAGAATTCATGATTGAGGAAGCACAGCCGTGGCACGTAAAACTCCCATAGCACGCTACCGCAACATTGGTATTTGTGCGCATGTGGATGCTGGTAAAACCACCACCACTGAGCGCGTTCTTTTTTATACCGGTTTGTCGCATAAGCTCGGCGAAGTGCATGATGGCGCTGCCACCACAGATTGGATGGTGCAGGAGCAGGAGCGTGGTATAACTATTACCTCTGCTGCCATCACTACTTTCTGGAAAGGTATGGCCGGCCAGTTCGAAGAGCATCGCGTCAACGTTATTGATACTCCCGGGCACGTAGATTTTACTATTGAGGTGGAGCGCTCTTTGCGCGTACTCGATGGAGCTGTTGTGGTGCTTTGTGGCTCCTCCGGTGTTCAGCCTCAAACTGAAACTGTATGGCGGCAAGCTAACAAATATGAAGTGCCGCGAATTGTGTTTGTTAATAAAATGGATCGCACGGGGGCTAATTACCTGCGTGTTGTTGAGCAGCTTAAGGCTCGTTTGGGGGCAAATCCTGTTCCTTTGCAAATGACGATTGGCGCCGAGGATGAATTCAAGGGGGTTGTCGATCTTGTGAAGATGCAGGCTATCCTCTGGAATGAGGCTGATCAGGGGATGACTTTCGAATATGAGACTATACCTGCTGGTATGTTGGCTCAGTGCGAAAGTATGCGTGAACAACTGGTTGAAGCTGCTGCAGAGTCTTCTGATGAACTGATGGAAAAGTACCTTGGTGGTGAGGAGTTAACTGAGGCAGAAATCAAGGCTGGTATCCGTGCTCGCACGTTGGCGGGCGAAATTGTTCCGGTTATCGGAGGGTCTGCTTTTAAAAACAAGGGTGTCCAGGCCATGCTGGATGCTGTAATTGAATATCTTCCGTCGCCTACTGAAGTAAAGGCGATTGAAGGGGTTCTTGAGGATGGGGCGACTGTTGCTGAGCGTCATGCCAACGACGACGATCCTTTTTCTGCGTTGGCATTTAAGATTGCGACCGATCCCTTTGTTGGAAGTTTGACTTTTATTCGTGTGTACTCGGGCATGCTGAGCTCCGGGGATGCTGTCTACAACTCTGTCAAGGGGCGTAGGGAGCGTGTTGGGCGTATGGTGCAGATGCACGCTAATCAGCGCTCTGAAATTAAAGAGGTTTTGGCTGGTGATATTGCTGCTGTTATTGGCCTGAAAGATGTCACTACAGGGGATACTCTGTGTGATCAGAATAATATTATTGTTCTTGAACGTATGGATTTTCCTGAGCCGGTAATTCATGTGGCGGTTGAGCCAAAAACTAAGGCTGACCAAGAGAAGATGGGGGTTGCTCTGAGTAAATTGGCTCAGGAGGATCCATCCTTTCGTGTTAAAACTGATGAAGAGACGGGTCAGACGATCATTGGTGGCATGGGTGAATTGCACCTGGACATTATTGTTGATCGTATGCGTCGAGAGTTTGGTGTTGATGCAAATATCGGTAAGCCGCAAGTTGCTTATCGTGAAGCTATTCGCAACAAGTGTGAGATTGAGGGCAAGTTTGTTCGTCAATCTGGTGGCCGTGGTCAGTATGGTCACTGTTGGATTCGTTTCGAGCCAGGTGCGGATGAAAATGCTGAAGGCCTTGAGTTTGTAAACGAAATCGTTGGTGGTGTTGTCCCCAAAGAATATGTACCTGCTATCCAGAAGGGTATTGCTGAACAAATGCAAAATGGCGTTTTGGCTGGCTACCCTCTGCTTGGTCTGAAGGCGACTGTCTTTGATGGTTCTTACCACGACGTTGACTCGTCAGAAATGGCGTTTAAAATCGCGGCGTCTATGGCGACCAAGAAGCTGGCCCAGCAGGGTGGTGCGGTTCTGCTTGAGCCCATCATGAAAGTAGAAGTGGTTACCCCGGAAGAAAACATGGGTGATGTCGTTGGTGATTTAAATCGTCGCCGTGGCATGATCCTCGGTATGGATGAAAGCGTGAGCGGCAAGGTCGTGAATGCTGAAGTCCCGCTGGCGGAAATGTTTGGTTATGCGACCTCGTTGCGCTCAGCAACCCAAGGGCGTGCAACCTACACCATGGAATTCCTGAAGTATCAGGAGGCCTCACGCAATGTCGCTGAAGAGATTATTGCAAAGGGCAAAATGATCCGAGATTACGAATAGTTTGATATTTCATCTTTTGGAGGAATAGAAAAGTGGCTAAAGAAAAGTTTGAACGTAACAAGCCCCACGTCAACGTGGGCACCATTGGTCACGTTGACCACGGTAAAACCACTCTGACTGCAGCCTTGACCAAGGTGTGTGCAGAAAGCTGGGGCGGTGAAGCGGTTGCCTTTGATGGCATCGATAAGGCACCGGAAGAAAAGGCGCGTGGTATTACTATTAATACCTCTCACGTTGAATATGATTCACCCATTCGCCACTATGCGCACGTAGACTGTCCAGGTCACGCCGATTATGTGAAAAACATGATTACCGGTGCTGCTCAGATGGATGGCGCGATTCTGGTGTGTGGTGCGACCGATGGTCCAATGCCGCAAACCCGTGAGCACATCCTGCTGTCTCGTCAGGTTGGTGTACCTTACATCGTAGTATTCCTGAACAAAGCTGACCTGCTGGCGGAAGACTGCGGCGGCGTAGGTACCGATGAATACAACGAAATGCTGGAGTTGGTGGAGATGGAGTTGCGTGAGCTTCTGTCTACCTATGACTTCCCAGGTGATGATACTCCAATCATTGCTGGCTCTGCGTTGATGGCTCTTAACGGTCAAGACGATAACGAACTGGGCACTTCTGCTGTTCGTAAATTGGTTGAGTCTCTGGATGCATACATCCCAGAGCCTGTGCGTGCAATTGATCAGCCATTCCTGATGCCGGTAGAAGATGTGTTCTCTATCTCTGGTCGCGGTACTGTGGTAACTGGTCGTGTAGAGCGCGGTATTGTTAAGGTTGGTGAGGAAATCGCCATCGTTGGTCTGAAAGACACCGTTAAAACTACCTGTACTGGTGTTGAGATGTTCCGCAAGTTGCTCGACGAAGGTCGTGCTGGTGAGAACGTTGGTGTTCTGTTGCGCGGTACCAAGCGTGATGAAGTTGAGCGTGGCCAAGTATTGTGTAAGCCAAACTCTGTAACGCCGCACACCAAGTTTGAATCTGAAGTGTATGTTCTGTCCAAAGAAGAAGGTGGTCGTCATACTCCGTTCTTCAAAGGTTATCGTCCACAGTTCTACTTCCGTACTACTGATGTAACGGGTGCGGTAGAGTTGCCGGAAGGCGTTGAAATGGTTATGCCGGGCGACAACATTAAGATGGTTGTTACCCTGATTCACCCAATCGCGATGGAAGACGGTCTGCGTTTTGCTATCCGTGAAGGTGGTCGTACTGTTGGTGCTGGTGTTGTTGCCAAAATCATTCAGTAATTAATGTGGTCTCATAAAAAGGCGAGCTGAACGGCTCGCCTTTTTATTTGTTGGGGCTGGGGCGTGCAAAAGCAATAATTATTGTTTATTTGTTGACAGGTCAACAACTCGCCCTTAGAATTGCGCCTCCTTTTGCCGGGGTGATTTTTCCCAGCGCACTGGAAGTTCTTTAAACAAACAATTGGAGTTTGGTTCACATGCAGAATCAACGCATTAGAATTCGCCTGAAGGCTTTTGATCACAAGCTAATTGACGCCTCTACCCAAGAGATCGTTGAAACAGCAAAGCGTACAGGTGCTCAAGTGCGCGGTCCGATTCCGCTGCCGACTCGTAAAGAGCGCTTCACTGTATTGATTTCTCCGCACGTAAATAAAGATGCGCGTGATCAATACGAGATTCGTACACACAAGCGTTTGCTGGATATTGTTGAGCCTACTGAAAAAACTGTTGATGCACTTATGAAGCTTGATTTGGCTGCTGGTGTTGAAGTTCAAATTAGTCTCGGCTAAGTAAATGTTTAATGTTCGGGCGCATGTGCGGCCGGACTGTGTAACGCTCTGAAATGGGCGGCCATAGCGGGTAAAAGCCCCGTACACTAAGAGGTTAGTAAAATGACGATTGGTATTGTCGGCCGCAAAAGCGGTATGACTCGTGTATTTACCGATGATGGTGTTTCCATCCCTGTTTCAGTGATTGAGGTAGAGCCTAATCGCGTGACTCAGGTTAAAAGCGTAGAGGCTGATGGTTATTCTGCTGTGCAGGTTACTGTTGGTTCTCGTCGTTCCTCCCGTGTTACCAAATCCGAAGCTGGCCACTTTGCTAAAGCGAATGTTGAAGCAGGTCGTGGTGTTTGGGAGTTGCGTAACGAAGCTCAAGAAGCTTTCGAAGTTGGTGCAACAATTACTGTTGAGGCTTTCTCTGCAGGTCAAATAATTGATGTTACTGGCACATCTAAAGGTAAAGGTTTTGCTGGCGGTATTAAGCGCTGGAATTTCGGTATGCAGGATGCGACTCACGGTAACTCCCGTTCGCACCGTGTACTGGGTTCTATAGGCCAGTGTCAATCTCCAGGTCGCGTATTCAAAGGTAAGAAAATGGCCGGTCATTTGGGTGCTGAGCGCGTAACCGTTCAAAACCTTGAGATCGTTCGTGTCGATGCTGAGCGCAATCTGCTTCTTGTTAAGGGTGCAATTCCTGGTGCTCCAGGTGGCGATGTTATTGTGCGTCCCGCTGTTAAAGCGCGCACTAACGCTTAAGTATCCGAGGGGAATCGACCATGGAATTAAAAATTGTTAGTCCCGGTGGTGCCCAGGGTACAGTTTCTGTATCTGAAGTTGCCTTCGGTAGAGAGTTTAATCAAGACCTGGTTCACCAAACCGTTGTTGCCTATATGGCTGGTGCTCGTCAGGGTACTAAGGCGCAAAAGACTCGCGCTGAAGTGTCTGGTGGTGGCAAAAAGCCTTGGCGTCAAAAGGGTACAGGTCGCGCACGTGCTGGTACTATCCGCAGTCCAATCTGGCGTGGCGGTGGTGCAACATTTGCTGCTAAGCCACGTAACTTCGAACAAAAGCTTAACAAGAAAATGTATCGCGCTGCATTGCAGTGCATCCTGTCTGAATTGAATCGTCAGGAGCGTTTGATTGTGGTTGAGAGTTTCGATGTTGATGCTCCAAAAACTAAATCATTAGTTCAAAAGCTGGCTCAGTTTAATTTAACTGATGCTTTGATCATTACTGAGGAAATGAGTGAAAATTTATTTCTTGCATCGCGTAACCTTTATAAGGTTGGTGTGATTGATGTTCAGGGTGTTGACCCTGTAAGTCTGATCGGTTTTGACAAAGTTGTAGTTACAGTTCCTGCTCTGAAAAAATTTGAGGAGATCCTGGGATGAACCAAGAACGCATTTATAAAGTGTTGCTAGGTCCTGTGGTGTCTGAGAAGTCAGCAGCAGCCGGTGAGACTGGTAATCAAGTGGTTTTCAAAGTATTGGCTGACGCTAATAAGATGGAAATTAAAGCCGCAGTTCAGGCGCTGTTCAATGCAAAAGTTGAATCTGTGCGTGTGCTGAACGTCAAAGGCAAAACCAAGCGTACTCGCTACGGAATCGGTAAAAGATCCGATTGGAAAAAAGCGTATGTGCGTCTTGAGCAAGGTCAAGAAATCGACTTTGCGGTAGCTGAGTAAGGGGAACGTTGATATGCCAATTGTAAAATGTAAACCAACCTCTCCTGGTCGCCGCTTTGTAGTTAAAGTCGTCAATCCGGATCTGTATAAGGGTGACCCTTTTGCTCCACTGTTGGATAAAAAGTCCAAGTCAGGTGGTCGCAATAACGCTGGTCGTATTACTACCCGTCATATTGGTGGTGGTCATAAGCAGCATTATCGTGTGGTCGATTTCCGTCGTAACAAAGATGGTATCCCTGCAACAGTAGAGCGCATTGAATACGATCCAAATCGGACTGCTTACATTGCTCTCGTTTGTTATGCAGATGGCGAGCGTCGCTACATCATCGCACCAAAAGGCTTGAGTGCTGGTGACAAAATTGAGTCGGGTAATGCTGCGGCAATTAAGCCTGGCAATACCTTGCCAATACGTAACATCCCGTTGGGTAGTGTGATTCACTGTGTTGAGTTGAAGCCAGGTAAAGGCGCGCAAATCGCTCGCTCAGCCGGTGCTTCTGCTCAATTGGTCGCACGTGATGGTGCTTATGCAACTCTGCGTCTGCGCAGTGGTGAAATGCGCAAAGTCTTGAGTGATTGTCGTGCAACGCTTGGAGAGGTTTCCAACAATGAGCACAATCTGCGTTCGTTGGGTAAGGCTGGAGCCAAGCGTTGGTTAGGCATTCGTCCTACTGTTCGCGGTGTTGCAATGAACCCGGTCGATCACCCTATGGGTGGTGGTGAGGGTCGTACCTCTGGAGGTCGTCATCCAGTGTCGCCATGGGGTATTCCAACCAAGGGGTACAAAACGCGCAGTAACAAGCGCACCGATAACATGATTGTTCGTCGTCGCGATAAGAAATAAGCGCCGACTTAACAGCTGAATAGAGGAAGAGACAGTGCCACGTTCACTGAAAAAAGGTCCTTTCATCGACCTTCACCTGATTAAGAAGGTCGAGTCCGCGATCGCGAGCAATGATCGTCGTCCAATCAAGACTTGGTCTCGCCGTTCCATGATCATGCCGGAAATGGTGGGTTTAACCTTGGCTGTGCACAACGGGCGTCAGCATGTTCCGGTTCTGGTTAACGAAGAAATGGTTGGCCATAAGCTTGGCGAATTTGCAGCAACCCGCACTTATCGTGGCCATGCCGCTGATAAGAAAGCGAAAAAACGCTAATCGAGGTATACGATGGAAGTAGCAGCAAAATTAAGCGGTGCTCGTCTGTCGGCGCAAAAAGCGCGTTTGGTTGCCGATCAAATTCGCGGTAAAGGCGTTGAAGACGCGCTTGATATTCTTGCATTTAGTACAAAAAAAGGTGCAGCGATTATCAAGAAAGTGCTCGAATCTGCAATTGCAAATGCTGAGCATAACGAAGGCGCTGATGTTGATGAGTTGAAAGTAAAAACGATTTTTGTGGATGAGGGTGTAAGCCTGAAGCGCATTAAACCACGTGCCAAAGGCCGTGCTGATCGTATTACCAAACGCACTTGTCACATCACCGTTAAAGTAGCCGATAAGTAAGAGAGCGCGTTATGGGTCAGAAAGTACATCCAAACGGTATTCGTCTTGGGATCATCAAAAAACATACCTCTATCTGGTATGCCGATGGCACCGAGTACGCAGACAAACTCAACATTGACTTGAAAGTGCGTTCGTACATTCAGGACAAACTTGCTAGTGCGTCAGTTAGCCGCGTTGATATTGAGCGCCCCGCTAATACTGCGCGCATTACTATTCACACTGCTCGTCCGGGTATCGTGATCGGTAAAAAAGGTGAAGATGTTGATAAGTTGCGCGCTGAAGTCAGCAAACAAATGGGCGTGCCTGTTCATATTAATATTGAAGAGATTCGCAAGCCCGATTTGGATGCAGCTTTAGTGGCACAAGGCGTGGCTCAGCAACTTGAGCGCCGTGTAATGTTCCGTCGCGCTATGAAGCGCGCAGTGCAAAACGCTATGCGTCAAGGTGCTGAAGGCATCAAAATCCAAGTGGGTGGCCGCTTGGGTGGTGCTGAGATCGCTCGTAGTGAATGGTATCGCGAAGGTCGTGTACCTCTGCACACTCTGCGTGCAGACATCGACTATGCAACTGCAGAAGCGAGTACCACCTACGGTATCATTGGTGTGAAAGTGTGGATTTTCAAAGGCGAAGTAATCGGTGATGTTGCTGAGACCGAAAACGCGTCCAAGAAAAAAACCGCTAAGTCCAAGTAAGGGGTACGCATCATGTTACAACCTAAGCGTACAAAGTTTCGCAAGCAGATGAAAGGCCGCAATCGCGGCTTGGCCCAGCGTGGCTCCAAGGTTAGCTTTGGTGATTTTGGCTTGAAAGCAACTGGTCGCGGTCGCATTACTGCGCGTCAAATTGAGGCAGCACGTCGTGCGATGACTCGTCATGTTAAGCGTGGCGGTAAAATCTGGATCCGTGTGTTCCCTGATAAGCCGATTACAGCTAAGCCACTCGAGGTTCGTATGGGTAGCGGTAAAGGTGGTGTGGAATACTGGGTAGCGCAAATTCGCCCAGGCAAGGTTCTCTATGAGATGGATGGCGTTAGTGAGCAGCTAGCTCGTGAAGCCTTCGCACTTGCTGCAGCTAAATTGCCAATTACAACAACATTTGTTAAACGTTCGGTGATGTGATGAAAGCTTCAGAACTCCGCGAAAAATCCGTCGAAGAGCTGAATGGCGTCTTGTTGGAACAATTGAAAGAACAGTTCAAATTGCGTATGCAAGCTTCTACTGGCCAATTGAACCAATCGCACTTGTTATCGCAAGTTCGTAAAGACATCGCTCGCATCAAAACGGCGCTTAGTCAAAAGGCAGGTAAGTAACGATGACTCAAGAAACTAAAGTGGCTCGTACACTGACTGGCAAAGTTGTCAGCGACAAGATGGATAAAACCATCACCGTGTTGATTGAGCGTCGTGTTAAGCACGAGCTTTATGGCAAATACTCAACCAAATCATCCAAGCTTCACGCCCACGATGAAAATAATGAGTGCAAGATAGGTGACATAGTGACTGTTTCTGAGTCCCGTCCTCTGTCAAAAACCAAGACCTGGTCTTTAGTAAAAATTGAAGAGCGCGCTTCCGAAGTCTAAAACTTCCGCGTTCTTGTAAGTCAGTTTCGGAGACGGACGATGATTCAAACAGAAAGCTACTTAGATGTTGCTGACAACAGCGGTGCCCGCCGTGTCATGTGCATCAAGGTTCTTGGCGGTTCCCACCGTCGCTATGCAGCCGTGGGTGACATCATCAAGGTGACCGTTAAGGAAGCAATTCCTCGCGGTAAGGTGAAAAAAGGCCAAGTAATGAAGGCAGTTGTTGTACGCACCAAAAAAGGCGTGCGTCGTCAAGACGGTTCATTAATCAAGTTTGACGATAATGCTGCCGTACTGCTGAACAACCAAGATGCTCCGATTGGTACCCGTATTTTCGGACCGGTAACTCGTGAGTTGCGCGGCGAGAAATTTATGAAAATCATTTCTTTGGCTCCAGAAGTGCTGTAAGGCGCTAAGTCAAGTCAAAGAGTCGAGGGCAGATAAATGCGTAAAATTAAACGTGATGACGAAGTGATTGTTATCGCCGGACGTGATAAGGGCAAGCGCGGCAAAGTAGTGCGCGTATTGGCTGAAGATCGTTTGATTGTTAGCGGCGTTAACATGATCAAGAAACACCAAAAGCCAAACCCACAATTGGGTGTTGCTGGTGGAATCGTTGAAAAAGAAGCTGCGATTCACGCTTCTAATGTTGCTATCTATAATCCAGCAACCAAGAAAGCTGACCGCGTTGGTTTCAAAGTGCTTGAAAATGGCGACAAGGTTCGTGTTTTCAAATCCAATGGCGAAACCCTGGGAGCGTAATGAAACATGGCTAGGTTAAAACAACTTTACGTGAAAGAAATCGCTCCAAAACTCAAAGAAGAATTGGGTTTGGCAAACGTGATGGAAGTTCCACGTATTACCAAAATCACCTTGAATATGGGTGTAGGTGAAGCTACTGGCGACAAGAAAATTCTTGAAAACGCTGTAAATGATCTGGTGAAAATTGCTGGTCAGAAAGTGGTTGTTACCAATGCGCGTAAATCAATCGCGGGCTTTAAAATTCGTGATGGTTGGCCAATTGGTTGCAAAGTAACTCTGCGCTCAGATCGTATGTACGAATTTCTTGATCGTTTGATCACTATTGCTATCCCTCGTATCCGCGATTTTCGCGGTATTAGTCCTAAGCAATTTGATGGTCGCGGTAATTTCTCTATGGGCGTAACTGAACAAATTATCTTTCCTGAAATCGACTACGACAAAGTAGATCGTTTACGTGGTTTGGATATCTGTATCACCACTACTGCCCGTACTGACGAAGAAGGTCGTGCATTGTTGAAAGCATTTAACTTCCCTTTCAAAGGTTAAGGTGACGTCATGGCTAAAAAATCTATGATTGCACGCGAAGTTAAACGTGCAGAAACCGTTAAAAAATTTGCTGCCAAGCGTGCAGAATTGAAAGCTATCATTGTTAGCCCTTCATCTTCTGAAGAGCAAGTATGGGAAGCGCAAATCAAGCTGCAAAAAATGCCTCGTGATGCCAGCGCTTCACGTCAGCGTAACCGCTGCCGCGTGACTGGTCGCCCGCACGGTGTTTACCGCAAATTCGGCTTGTGCCGTCACAAGTTGCGTGAAGCGGCCATGCGTGGTGATGTCCCCGGTCTGGTTAAGGCCAGCTGGTAAGCCTCGGCTTAATTTTAGGAGCAGAATCTGATGAGCATGCAAGATCCGATGGCAGATATGCTGACCCGCATTCGCAATGCGCAAAATGTAGGTAAAGCATCTGTAACCATGCCTTCTTCAAAGCTGAAAGTAAGCGTTGCTAAAGTACTTTCTGATGAAGGTTATATTAACGGTTATTCAGTAAGTGAAGGCGCCAAGCAAGAACTGACTGTTGAGCTGAAATATTTTGAGGGCAAGCCAGTAATTGTTGAGCTTGACCGCGTAAGCCGCCCTGGTTTGCGTAATTATGCTGGTAAAACTGCATTACCTTCCGTTCGCGGTGGTTTGGGTATTGCTATTGTCTCTACCAGTAAAGGTGTAATGACTGATCGTGCTGCTCGCGCTGCTGGCGTGGGTGGTGAAGTCCTCTGCACAGTATTCTAATTGGGAAATCGTCATGTCACGAGTTGCAAAAAGTCCGGTTGAAGTGCCCGCTGCAGTGACTATCACTCTTAACGGACAAGATTTGTCTGTTAAAGGCAGCAAAGGTACATTGGCGCTGCAAGTCCACGCAAGTGTAGAAGTTAAACATGAAAACAATGTATTAACTTTTGCTCCGCGTGATGGTGCCAAGCAGTCAGATGCGCTAGCAGGCACCACCCGTGCGCTAGTCAATAATATGGTAAAAGGCGTTAGCCAAGGCTTTGAGAAAAAACTCACTTTGGTTGGTGTTGGTTATCGTGTTAAAGCTGAAGGCAATACTGTAAACCTGTCTTTGGGTTTGTCTCATCCCGTTAACTATGCGCTTCCGCAAGGTGTATCGGTAGAAACCCCAAGCCAGACTGAAATAGTACTGAAAGGTGCTGACAAGCAATTGCTTGGTCAGGTTGCCGCTGAAATCCGTGCATTCCGTGAACCAGAGCCATATAAAGGTAAAGGTGTTCGCTATGCGGATGAAAATGTACTGCGTAAAGAAGCTAAGAAGAAGTAGGGCTAAGATATGAGCGATAAGAAACAAACTCGTCTTCGCCGTGCACGTCGTGCTCGTGCCAAGATTCGTGAATTGGGTGCTGCGCGCCTTACTATTCACCGTTCTCCACGCCATATCTATGCACAACTGATTTCAGGTGATGGCGCTCGCGTTCTTGCAAGCGCCTCAACTCTGGATAAAGATTTGCGCAGTGGTAAAACTGGTAACGCTGAAGCTGCTAAAGCAGTTGGTGCTCTGATTGCTGAGCGTGCAAAAGCAGCAGGTGTCACTCAAGTTGCTTTCGATCGTAGTGGTTTCAAATACCACGGTCGTGTGAAAGCTTTGGCTGATGCCGCACGTGAAGGCGGATTGGAATTCTAAAGGTGAGATATGGCATACGCTAAGAAAGAAGAAGACAACAACGAAGGCTTGCAAGAAAAATTAGTTCAAGTTAATCGTGTTGCTAAAACTGTAAAAGGTGGTCGTATCTTCCAATTTACTGCGTTAACTGTTGTTGGCGATGGTAATGGAAAAGTAGGTTTTGGCCGTGGAAAAGCACGTGAAGTTCCTATTGCGATTCAAAAAGCAATGGAAGCTGCGCGTCGTAACATGATAACTGTCGACTTGAATGGTGACACCATTCAATATCCGACAAAAGGTGTTCATGGTGCTTCCAAGGTTTATATGCAGCCAGCCTCTCAAGGTACTGGTGTAATTGCGGGCGGTGCAATGCGTGCTGTTCTTGAAATTGCAGGCATTCAGAACGTTCTTTCTAAATGTTACGGTTCTACCAATCCTGTCAACGTAGTTCGTGCCACTTTCAACGCCTTGAAAGAAATGACTTCTCCTGAAGCCGTTGCTGCCAAGCGTGGTAAAAGTGTTGAAGATATTCTGAATTAATCGATTGTCTCGATTATTAGATGGCGGAATTCACCATGTCTAAGAAAATGATTAAAGTGACCCAGATCAAGAGCACTGCTCATCGTCTGGCGAACCATAAAGCTTGCGTTCGCGGCTTGGGTTTACGTCGCATCGGTCACACTGTGGAAGTTGAAGATACTCCTTCAGTTCGCGGCATGATCAATGTTGTCAACTATCTTGTTAAGGTAGAGGGAGAATAAGATGCGTCTGAATACTCTAAGTCCAGCGCCTGGTCGAGTGCACGCCAAAAAGCGTGTCGGTCGTGGTATCGGCAGCGGTTTGGGTAAAACTGCTGGTCGTGGTCACAAAGGTTTGAAATCTCGTTCTGGTGGTACGGTAAGACCAGGGTTCGAAGGCGGTCAAATGCCTTTGCATATTCGTTTACCTAAATATGGTTTTACCTCTCGTATTGGTTTGGTAACTGCAGAAATTCGCTTGTCTGAGTTAAATGCTGTTGAGGGTTCAATAGTAGATATTGAAACGCTAAAACAAGCAGGACTCATAAGCTCTGTTATCAAGCGTGCGAAAATTTTTGCTTCTGGTGAAGTGAAAAAAGCTGTCACTGTAAAGGGCCTTTCTGTAAGCAAAGGTGCCAAAGCAGCGATTGAAGCCGCTGGCGGATCAGTAGAAGAGTAACGAGGGTCGAATGGCAACTCCAGGTAATCTGCCATTAGCAAACCAAAGAGGCTTGGGCGAGCTTTGGGCTCGCCTTCGCTTTTTGTTTTTGGCAATCGTGATTTATCGTATTGGCACTCACATCCCAGTGCCGGGTTTAGATCCAGAGAGAATTGCTAATCTGTTTAACCAGAATCAAGGTACTATTTTGGGCATGTTTAACATGTTCTCAGGTGGTGCGCTGGAGCGGATGAGCATTCTTGCTTTAGGTATCATGCCCTATATTTCTGCATCGATTATCATGCAGTTGCTTACGGCAGTTACTCCTTCACTGGAGCAGTTGAAAAAAGAAGGTGACGCCGGTCGTCGTAAAATTAATCAATATACTCGATATTTTACGGTGGTATTGGCCAGTGTCCAAGCTCTTGCAATGGCGGTAAGTTTTTCATCCTATGCTTTTGGCGGTGAACCCGGTTTTTCATATTATTTTATTGCGGTAGTTTCACTAGTTACTGGCGCAGTATTTATGATGTGGCTCGGTGAGCAAGTAACGGAAAGAGGAATAGGAAACGGCATTTCTATGCTGATTTTTGCGGGAATTGTCGCCGGCATCCCAAGTGCGATAGGTCAAGCGTTTGAAAGTGCAAGGCAGGGCGATTTACACATTATCGCTTTGTTAATTGTTACTATCTTGGCTATAGCTGTCATTTGGTTTGTGGTGCGGATCGAGCGTGGTCAGCGTCGTATTACTATTAATTATGCTAAGCGCCAACAAGGACGCCAAGGCTACTCTGCTCAAAGTAGTCATCTCCCATTAAAAATTAACATGGCAGGTGTTATTCCAGCGATTTTTGCTAGCAGCATATTATTGTTTCCTGCATCAATTGCGCAGTGGTTTGGACAAGGTGGCGAGGGTGTGGTAAGCGAGGTGCTACAAGAGCTTGCCCTCAACATTGGCCCCGGGCAACCGTTGTATATTTTATTTTTTGCAGGTCTGATCACGTTCTTCTGCTTCTTTTACACAGCATTGATGTTCAATCCGAAGGAAGTTGCAGATAACTTGAAAAAATCCGGTGCTTATATTCCTGGCATTCGTCCAGGTGAGCATTCGGCTAAATATATTGATGGCGTTCTGACTCGCTTAACTGTAGTTGGAGCTATCTATATGTCGGCAGTTTGCTTGTTGCCTGAGTTCCTTGTAGTTGCCACTGGGGTGCCATTTTATTTAGGTGGAACTTCACTGCTGATTGTTGTGGTAGTGGTAATGGATTTTATGTCTCAGGTTCAGGCTCACTTGATGTCTCATCAGTATGAATCATTGATGAAGAAGTCAAATTTGAAAGGATATGGCAGCGGTAACGCTCGCTAATCCGCAGTATTGATCGGGGTTGAATCATGAAAGTTCGTGCTTCTGTTAAAAAGATTTGTCGCAATTGCAAAATGGTGCGTCGAAACGGTGTTTTGAGAGTAATCTGCAACGTTGAGCCGCGTCACAAACAGCGTCAAGGCTAATTTAATACTTCCAATAAGAAGGCAGGCTATTTTTGTAGCCTGCCTTCTCTTTTGTGTTTGTTTAAGTTGGCAACTGGGGGCGTTGACTGTCGTCAAGTAAGAAATTCTTGGCTATTGCTTTATGGTGTATTAGCGGCTATTCTGCGCGCCTTTTGATCAGGGCGGGGTGGTCCTTATGCCGTCAACGCTGCAACTTTATGTGTTACTGGAGTAAATTGAATGGCTCGTATTGCTGGTGTAAACATACCAGATAACAAGCACGCCGTTATCTCATTGACTTATGTGTATGGGATTGGCCGTACCACAGCAAAGCAAATCTGTGCTGCCACTGGCATTGGTGAAGATGTAAAAATCGGCACTTTGTCTGAAGAGCAAATGGATGCTATCCGTGCTGAGGTTGCTAAGCGCACCGTAGAAGGTGACTTGCGTCGTGTAATATCTATGAATATTAAACGTCTGATGGATTTAGGGTGCTACCGTGGCTTGCGTCATCGTCGTGGTTTGCCTCTTCGTGGTCAGCGTACTAAAACGAATGCTCGCACCCGTAAAGGCCCACGTAAGCCTATTAAGAAGTAATTCTTGCTTACGACTTTCATTAACTTACGGTAACAAATTAGTAGGAAGAAATTGCTATGGCTAAGCCAAGTAATAAAACCACAGCCAAGAAAAAAGTTAAAAAGACGGTAGTTGATGGTGTAGCGCACATCCATGCCTCTTTTAACAATACCATCGTCACTATTACTGATCGTCAAGGCAATGCACTTGCTTGGGCTACATCAGGTGGTTCTGGTTTCCGTGGTTCACGTAAAAGTACACCTTTTGCTGCTCAGGTTGCTGCAGAGCGTGCAGGTGAAGCTGCAAAAGAGTATGGTTTGAAAAACCTCGACGTCGAAGTTAAAGGCCCAGGCCCAGGTCGTGAATCTGCGGTACGTGCACTTAACAATGTTGGTTACAAAATCACTAACATTACTGACGTAACACCGATTCCTCACAACGGCTGTCGTCCGCCGAAGAAACGTCGTGTGTAAGGGGGAGTAAATAATGGCTCGTTATATTGGACCAACTTGTAAGCTGTCTCGCCGTGAAGGTACTGATCTCTTTTTGAAGAGTGGTGCTCGTGCGTTAGACTCAAAATGTAAAATTGAAACTGCTCCAGGTCAACATGGCCAGCGTCGTGGTCGCTTGTCTGACTATGGCGTTCAGTTGCGTGAAAAGCAAAAAGTACGTCGTATCTACGGTATTTTGGAAAAACAATTCCGTGGTTATTACAAAGAAGCTGCTCGCCGTAAGGGGGCAACTGGTGAAAACTTGTTAAAACTTCTGGAAGCTCGTTTGGATAACGTTGTGTACCGTATGGGGTTTGGCTCAACTCGTGCTGAATCACGTCAACTCGTATCTCACAAGGCGATCAGTGTTAATGGTAAAACAGTTAACATTGCCTCATTCCAAGTAGCTGCTGGTGATGTTGTTGCTGTGCGCGAAAAAGCCAAGAAGCAATTACGTGTACAAAATGCTTTAAACCTTGCTGGTCAGCGCAGCAATGTTGAGTGGGTAGATGTTAACAGCGAGAAAAAAGAAGGTGTGTTCAAGCGCGTTCCTGATCGCATCGATTTACCTGCGGACATCAACGAAAACCTCATCGTCGAGCTTTACTCCAAGTAAGGGACGAATTGCTAACAGGTGTGGCTATGCAGACAGCAGTAAACGAATTTTTAACTCCTCGTCATATCGACGTTTCAGAAAATGGCCCTACGCGCGCACGCGTTGTGTTGGAGCCTTTGGAGCGTGGGTTTGGGCATACTTTAGGCAATGCGCTACGCCGTATTTTGCTTTCATCTATGGCCGGTTGCGCCATTACTGAAGTTGAAATTGATGGTGTGTTGCATGAGTACAGTGCTATTGAAGGTGTTCGTGAGGATGTTATTGAAATCCTTCTGAACCTTAAAGGTGTTGCAGTAATCATGCACGGTAAGGATCACGCGGTTCTTACCTTGACCAAAAAAGGCTCTGGCGTTGTTACTGCGGCTGATATTCAGGTTGATCATGATGTGGAGATTAAAAATCCAGATCACGTGATTGCGAATATCACTGGCAACACTGAATTGAAAATGCGCCTGACTATTGCTCGTGGTCGCGGTTATCAGCCTGCTGATAGTCGTCGTCGCGACGATGATGAAAGTCGTGCTATCGGTCGTTTGCAGTTGGATGCTTCTTTCAGCCCTGTTAAGCGTTTGGCTTACAGTGTAGAAAGTGCTCGTGTTGAGCAGCGTACTGACTTGGATAAATTGATTTTGGATCTGGAAACCAACGGTACCATTGATCCTGAAGAAGCTATCCGTCGTGCAGCAACTATCCTGCAACAACAGCTCGCTGTATTTGTTGATCTCGAAGGTGAGAAACAATCAGCACCAGAGCAGAAAGAAGAGGCTATCGACCCAATTCTTCTGCGTCCGGTTGATGATCTTGAGCTTACCGTGCGTTCAGCGAACTGCCTGAAAGCAGAGAATATTTACTACATTGGTGATTTGATCCAGCGTACAGAAGTCGAACTGTTGAAGACTCCAAATTTAGGTAAGAAATCTCTTACTGAAATTAAGGATGTTTTGGCATCTCGCGGTTTGTCGTTGGGTATGCGTTTGGAAAACTGGCCTCCTGCTAGCTTGAGAAACGATTAAGTAAAGATAAAACCACTAGCCACTGATACCTCAGGGGCTGGTGGTGTTTATTATTAGTTCACCCGTGAACTCACTTCGGTGCGGGTGGTTAACGAGATTGCTAGTAGCAGTCCATTTTTGAAGGTAATTCCTCATGCGTCATAAATTAAGTGGTCGTCAGTTAGGCCGTAATGCCTCTCACCGTAAAGCTATGTTTCGTAACATGGTTATTTCATTGGTTGAGCACGAATTAATTAAAACTACTTTGCCAAAAGCAAAAGAACTGCGTCGTTTTGCAGAGCCTCTGATTACTTTGGCTAAAGTGGATAGCGTTGCTAACCGTCGTTTGGCTTTCGCTCGTTTGAACAGTAAAGAAGCTGTAGGTAAGTTGTTTAGTCAGCTCGGCCCACGCTACAACACTCGTCCTGGCGGTTATGTGCGTATTTTAAAATGCGGCTTCCGTGCTGGCGATAAAGCGCCTATGGCTTATGTTGAGTTAGTTGATCGTCCCGCTAAAGAGCTTGAAGCAGCGGTAGACGCTGAATAATTTACACTTTAGTCGATTACATAAAAGGCCAGGCAGAAATGCTTGGCCTTTTTTGTTTCAATTTTAATTGATGGCTTGCCTGCCTATGGTCAATGTCTCACAGAGGTTTCAGCAATTGCCGACTATTTTACTGATGCGAAATCCGTAAAATAGTGATCACAGGGACGCTAACCAAGAAAGGAAATTTTGGTTGGAGGATAGAATTTCAGGACGAATTCGATCCAGGGATGTGAAAAACAGATAAGGCATGATGCCAAGCGATCAAGATGATCGTTTACCCACGCAGGATGCAACGGGGCTTGCAGGATGCAATGCCCCTTTTCTTTTTTTATGCGGTTATTTTCTTCGATACTCTGCCCTTTTTAGTGGTTTGTTTTAGCATTGGGGCAAGAAATCTTCCTGTGTGGGAGTAATCGAGTTGAGCTACTTCTTCCGGAGTACCTGTTGCGATTATTTGACCTCCACCACTTCCTCCTTCCGGGCCTAAATCAACAATCCAGTCTGCGGTTTTAATAACATCCAGATTGTGTTCAATCACAACCACAGTGTTGCCGTGGTCGCGCAAACGGTGCAGCACGTTTAGTAATTGCTGGATATCGTAAAAATGAAGCCCTGTGGTTGGTTCATCCAAAATATAAAGTGTTTTGCCTGTATCGCGTTTGGATAATTCCTTTGCCAATTTCACTCGCTGTGCTTCGCCACCTGAAAGCGTAGTTGCAGATTGTCCAAGACAGATATAGGAAAGCCCGACATCGATCAATGTTTGCAGTTTATTGGCGATAGCGGGGACCGCATCGAAAAACGCACGTGCATCTTCAATTGTCATTCCTAGAACTTCGTTGATATTTTTTCCTTTGTACTTCACGTCGAGCGTTTCGCGATTGTAGCGTTTGCCTTTGCATACATCGCAGGGTACGTAAACATCCGGCAGAAAGTGCATTTCCACTTTGGTCACGCCATCACCCTGACAGGCTTCGCAGCGCCCGCCTTTGACGTTGAAGCTGAAACGGCCCGGTTGATAGCCACGTGAGCGCGATTCCTGGGTGCCTGCAAACAATTCGCGGATAGGCGTGAAAATTCCAGTGTAGGTTGCTGGGTTAGAGCGCGGGGTCCGGCCAATGGGGCTCTGGTCGATATCCACGCACTTATCAAATAGCTCAAGTCCTTCAATGTTGTCGTAGGGTGCCGGATCAAGTGTGGTAGCGCCATTGAGTGCGGTTGCGGCCAGAGGATGAAGCGTTGCGTTAATTAATGTTGATTTTCCAGAACCGGACACGCCAGTAACACAGGTCATGAGCCCCACGGGAATCTCAAGCGTTACATTCTGCAAATTGTTGCCCTTTGCGCCAGTCAGGCGCAGGAGGTTCTTTTTATCAAAAGCGTGGCGTTTTGCGGGTATGGCAATTTCACGGGTACCACTCAGGTATTGGCCGGTAATGGATTCTTTGTTCGCCATGATGGCTTTCACGTTGCCTTGTGCGATGACCTGACCACCATGAACCCCCGCGCCCGGGCCAATATCAATGACGTGGTCTGCAAGGCGGATAGCGTCTTCATCGTGTTCCACCACAATCACGGTGTTACCAATATCGCGCAAATGCGTCAGAGTTTTCAGCAAGCGCTCGTTATCGCGCTGGTGTAGTCCGATGGAGGGTTCGTCGAGGATATACATCACGCCCACCAAGCCCGCACCAATCTGACTGGCGAGACGAATGCGCTGCGCTTCGCCGCCTGACAGTGTTTCTGCACTGCGATTAAGGGTGAGGTAGTTCAGGCCAACATCCACCAGAAAACGGAAGCGGTCGCGTAGCTCTTTCAGGATTTTGTCAGCGATGCCCGCTTTGCGCCCGGTGAAGCTGAGCTTCATGTAGTAGTCATAAGCATCGGCAACGGGCATTTCGGTGATTTTGGGTAGTGGACGCTCGTCGATAAATACGTTGCGCGCCTCTATGCGCAGGCGGGTACCTTCACATTCAGGGCAGGGCTGGCTGGATAAAAATTTGGTCAGATCCTCGCGCACCGAGTTGGATTCGGTGTCGCGATAGCGTCGCTCCATATTGGGGAGTACGCCTTCAAAGGTATGGCTGCGCTTGTATACATCGCCACGGTCGTTAATGTAATTAAACTCGATAACTTCCTCGCCTGAACCATAAAGCACGGCTTCGCGCTGTTTGGCTTTGAGCTTTGCCCAAGGCGTATCGACGTTAAAACCGTAATGTTTGGCGAGCGATGCCAGCATATGGAAGTAATAGACGTTGCGTTTGTCCCAGCCGCGAATTGCTCCTTCGGACAGACTCAGGCTGGTGTCCTGAATGACTTTGTCTTCATCAAAAAATTGATGCACGCCCAAGCCATCGCAGGTTGGACAGGCACCGGCCGGGTTATTGAAAGAGAACAGGCGCGGCTCAAGCTCGGTCAGGCTGTAATCGCAAATAGGGCAGGCATGTTTGGAAGAAAACAGGCGATCAGGAGCCTCGCCATCCATGTAGCTAATACAAGCGATGCCTTCTGATAGGTTAAGTGCAGTCTCAAACGATTCTGCCAAGCGCAGTTTCAAATCGTCGCGCACCTTGAATCGGTCGATAACGACTTCAACGCTGTGTTTCTTTTTCTTGTCGAGTTTAGGTGTATCGTCCAAATCACACAGAATGCCATCGATACGGGCGCGGATAAAACCATCGCGCTTGAGCTGTTCGAACACATGCAAGTGCTCGCCTTTGCGCTCGCGGATCACCGGTGCCAGCAGCATTAATTTGGTGCCTTCACCCAAGGCAAGAGTGGTATCGACCATCTCGCTGATGGTTTGTGCAGTCAGCGGCACGCCATGTTCGGGGCAGCGCGGCTCACCTACGCGAGCATAGAGCAGGCGCAGGTAATCGTAGATTTCGGTGATAGTGCCCACAGTGGAGCGCGGGTTGTGTGAGGTGGATTTTTGCTCGATGGAAATCGCCGGGCTCAAGCCCTCGACGTGATCGACATCGGGTTTTTCCATCATCGATAAAAATTGACGGGCATAAGTGGATAGCGATTCGACATAGCGGCGCTGACCTTCTGCATAGAGCGTATCAAATGCCAGCGATGATTTGCCCGAGCCAGACGGGCCGGTGATGACGACCAGTTTGTCGCGTGGAATGTCGAGATCAATATTCTTCAGGTTGTGGGTGCGCGCACCCCTAACAATAATTTTATCCATGTACTGCAATCCGCCTGGGTCATGAAAATGGACACGAAAGGAAGGTGATTATACGTAAGATACTGCCAGTAGATGTCAGGAGCTGATTTCTATTTGTTTGCCTGCAAACAATCGAGCAGGCGTTTTAACACAATGTTTCGTGTGATTTATAGGTCGTTGGGGGGAGTAGTTGGTACACTGACGCACTTTTACCTAATCCATCCCTTTTCTGCTGATATCGACGGCTGTCCGCCATGCAAGATCCTGTTTCTACATCACCTGTTATGACCACGACCACGCTGGTGCCGTTCGAGCGCAAAGTCGTGCTATCGCTCGCGGCGCTTTACACCTTCCGGATGTTTGGCCTTTTCATGTTGTTGCCGGTGCTTGCACTCTATGGCACCGAATACGCCCATCACAGCCCATTTCTGCTTGGCCTTGCGCTGGGGGCTTACGGGTTTAGCCAAGCATTGTTGCAGATTCCGTTTGGGGTGTTGTCCGACCGTATCGGGCGCAAACCGTTGATTCTCGCAGGCTTGCTGATATTTGTGCTGGGCAGTGTGGTGGCGGCGCTGGCAGATTCCGTATACGGCCTGATTCTCGGCCGGTTTTTGCAAGGCGGTGGCGCTATTTCTGCCGTAGTGATGGCGCTTTTGACCGATCTTACCTCCGATGAAAACCGCACCAAAGCTATGGCTACCATAGGCGCATCTATTGGCGTGTCCTTCTCGGTGGCAATGACCGTCGGCCCTTTGCTGGCAGCTTGGGGCGGTGTGGGGGCGATCTTCTGGTTAACCGCGCTGCTCGGGCTGGTTGGTGTGTATATCCTGCTGAAGTTAGTGCCCGATGTCAGCCATACGCGCAGCCCTGCGCGTGAAGCCGTTGCGGTGCCCGGGCTCTTGGCATCCACACTGAAGCATCCGCAATTGTTGCGCTTGAATGTCGGGATTTTTGTACTGCATTTTGTGCTGATGTCGAGCTTTGTGGTGCTGCCGCTGATGTTGGAAAACCAACTGCAGATTCCGCGCAATTATCATGGATTGATTTACTTTCCGCTGCTTGCGTTCGCGTTTGTGTTGATGTTGCCGTTTGTGATCATCGCTGAGAAACGCCGAAAAATTAAAGGCGTATTCCTGATTGCCGTTGGGTTACTACTTGCAGCTGAATTGGCGCTAACGGTGGTGGGCGATCATTTCATCGCAGCGCTATTGGTGCTGTTTGTTTTTTTTATCGCCTTCAATGTGCTGGAGGCCACCCAGCCCTCGATGGTAAGCAAAATTGCGCCCGCTGGTGCCAAAGGGACGGCGACGGGTATTTACTCGACTTGTCAGGTGCTGGGTGTCTTTAGCGGTGGCGCATTGGGTGGATGGTTACTGCAAGAGCAGGGTGCGCAAGCCGTATTCCTGTTAAACGCGATACTGGTGTTGGTGTGGTTTGCAGTGGCCTGGTCGATGACGCCACCGCAGTTCCTGGCCAGTGTGCTTATCCCGTTGCGCGGACAGGATCACCAGGTACTTGCCGATAAGCTGCGTGCAGTGGATGGCGTAGCGGAAGTGGTGATTGTCGCCTCGGAGAACACGGCTTACCTTAAAGTGGATCAACAGCGCGTGAACCGGAAACAGTTGGCTGCCATCGTAGATGGCGAATAGCGAAAAATGCTAAAGTGCACCGCCCCCGCCAAGGGGAGTAAACAGAAATTTGAAAGCCGCTGACGTATAACAACAGAAGGCGGATACCCGGACAACCAAGAGGAATTCAGTATGGCTCGTGGCATTAACAAAGTAATTTTGATCGGTAATATCGGACAAGACCCGGAAGTAAAATACATGCCCTCCGGCGGCGCTGTCACCAACGTAAGCGTGGCAACTTCCGAGACCTGGAAGGACAAAAATACCGGCCAACCACAAGAGCGTACTGAATGGCATCGCGTGGTGTTTTTTAACCGCTTGGGTGAGATTGCAGGTGAATACCTGAAAAAAGGCTCCAAGGTTTATATTGAAGGTTCATTGCGCACCCGCAAATGGCAAGCGCAAGACGGCAGTGACCGTTACACCACCGAAATTGTGGCCAGCGAAATGCAAATGCTGGATGGCCGTGGCGACAACGCCGGTATGGGCAACAATATGGGCGGTGCCGGTATGGGTGCTGCAGCGATGGCAGGCGGCTTTGACCAGACTCCGCAGTACAACAATGCCCCCGCGCAAGGTGGATACAATCAGGGTGGTGGCTACCAACAAAATCGCGCACCGCAGCAGCCATCCCACAATACTCCTCCACAGCAGCCAGCCGGTTTTGATTCTTTTGATGACGACATTCCCTTCTGATTCGCGTTTTCCAAACGCTTTCAGAAAAACAAAATCACAAACACAGCCACCTTCGGGTGGCTTTGTTTTTTCTGAGTCTGTTTTTTTTGTGGCCTGCGATACAGGCTTAGGTATCGAGCAGCTGCTCGCGAATGGCGATGATTGTCGGTAGCGCTTTTTTAAAGGCGATTACCAAATCGGGGTCAAAATGTCTGCCGGATTCCTGTTCGATGTAATCGCTCGCTTGCTCAATCGTCCAGGCTGCTTTGTAAGGGCGCACACTGGTCAATGCATCGAATACATCTGCAAGCGCAACAGCGCGCGCTTCAATCGGAATGGCTTCGCCCCTGAGCCCATCGGGATAGCCGGAACCATCCCATTTTTCATGATGGTGCAGCGCAATAATGCGTGCGATTTTTAATAAATTGGAATGGTCGTCACCAATAATCGTCGCGCCGATGCGAGTGTGGGTTTTCATGATGTTCCATTCATCCGGTGTGAGCTTTCCGGGTTTTTGCAAAATAAAATCGGGGATACCAATTTTGCCGATGTCGTGCATCGGCGCTGCATTTAATAATTCATCGGCATCACTTTCATTCATACCTGCGGCGAGCGCAATTTCTTTGGCGTAGTGACTCATGCGGATGACATGCAGGCCGGTTTCGTTGTCTTTGTATTCGGCGGCGCGCCCGAGCCGATGGATCACTTGCAGGCGCGTCTCGCGCAGTGAATCAATACTGACTAATGACAGTTGCGCTTTCACGCGCGCAAGCACAATGGGTGGGCTGACTGGTTTGGTTATGTAGTCCACACAGCCAACACCAAAGCCTTCTGTCTCATCGCGGGTTTCTGCAAGTGCGGTAACAAAAATAACCGGTATGTGTTGTGTTGCAGAATTTTCTTTTAACCGTTTGCAGGTTTCCAAACCGGTTATGCCGGGCATCATGATGTCGAGCAAAATTAAATGCGGCTGTTCATTTTCTGCAAGGCTCAGTGCCTTTTCACCGTCGCGTGCAAACAACAAGCGATAGTCGTGTTGCAAAATTTGTTTGAGCACTTGCAGGTTGACGGGCTCATCGTCAACCAGCAGTAATTTCGGGCGCGAGTCACGCAATTCAATGACCATTTATACCTCTTGATCAGCAGTGCTGTTTGTTATCCAGTTTTGCAAAATGGCAACAGTGGCATCAAAATCAAATTGATCCAATGTATCATCCAACGGCGTCAATAATGCTGCGGGGCAGGTTTGGGAAAGTTTGCGATAAGCGTCATCATCAAACGTGCCATGTTGGTATGCGGCTAACAATTTTTCCAATATTGCGCGATTGCATGTTGTGGTTTTACTGTCGCGATGCAACGTGCGTGAATCCAATGTATTTATTTCATTGGCAACAGCCTCAAATGCAAATTTCAGGTCATCCAATAATTGTGTATTAAATGCTGTTTGCTGTTCTAATTGCTGTGCAATAAGTGCTAATGCGTTCAAACCTAAATTCGCTGCCGCGCCTTTTATGCGGTGGGCCTCGCGGGATATAGCTTCGACATTGCTAACATCATCAAATACAGTTGTATGGTCGTATGACATTAACGGCGTAGTCGGTTTGGTGTTTTCAGCAACAAAGCGTTGTATCGCTTTGATAAGAATATCGCGCTCACCCCAGCGCTGCAGTGCGCTGTCCCAATCAATCACGTGCAATGTATTTTTATCGATAGGTGTATTGGTTGTGGCGGTTTTTTCAAGGCCAAGGCAGCGCGCAATTTCGCGATAAAGCTCGGGTAAAACGATAGGTTTTGATGCAAAGCCATTCATGCCTGCGGCCTCAGCATCTTTCCGGTCTTGTGCTAATACGCTGGCGGTGAGTGCAATGATTGGCGTGCTTTTGGTGCCTTGTGTTTGCTCCCAATGCCGAATCATCCTGCAGGCTTGCAAACCATCCACTTCCGGCATTTGGATGTCCATAAGCACCACATCAAACGTCTGCTTTTTAAATTGTTCAAATGCTTCATTGCCATTGCTTGCTGTTGTTATGCGGTGCCCATTGCGCGTCAGCATCAATTGAAGTACTTCAATATTTTGTGGCACGTCGTCGGCAATCAAAATGTTGAGCGAGGGTAATGTTGTTGGTTCTGCGGAAATAATTTTTTTCATCGCGTGCGCCGCGGGTAAAGGAATTGAAATTTGGAAGCAGCTGCCTTTACCTAATTCGCTCGCCACAGAAATAGTACCGCCCATTAATGCAGTCAGTTGTCGGGCGATAGTGGTGCCCAAACCGGTTCCGCCAAAGCGGCGCGCCATAGATGCATCGGCTTGGGTGAAGGGCGTAAAAATATGTTCGATACGGTCAGCCGCAATGCCGATACCTGTATCAATAATTTTGATAATAACCTGATGGTTTTGTTCGCTGATATCGAGCGTGACGCTGCCATGTCCGGTAAATTTAATCGCATTGCCAATTAAATTAATTAACACCTGGCGTAAACGCATTTCATCGCCCATTACCAAGTCGCGCATATCGGTCTGAAAATGTGTGGTTAATAACAACGCTTTTTTATCGGCCTGAAGTTGCAACTCATTGATGATGTCGCGCGCCATATCGCGCAGCGAAAAGGGAGTGATATCCAACTCAAGTGCGCCGCGTTCTAACTTCGCGGTATCGAGGATATCGTTCAGTAGCGTCAGCAGTGAACGCGCCGAACGGTTGACGGTTTGCAAATGCCGCCGCTGTTCTGGTTCCAGTGGTGAATCCAATAATAATTCGGTGAAGCCGATGATCGCATTCATGGGGGTGCGGATCTCGTGGCTCATATTGGCGAGGAACATGCCTTTGGCGGTGGGTCGATCCATTGCAGTTTTCCTTGCGCGTCATAGACACCGCTGGCTCTTTCCGATACCCATCGCTCGCTATGGTCGCGGCACACAATGCGGTATACGATGATGTAAGGCGTTTTATTGTTGAGCGCGGGTAACAGTTCTTGTGAAATGCGCGCCATGTCGTCCGGGTGGATGATGTCGCCCAAATGCATTTCATGCGCGAAAAATTTTTCTGCTTCCCAACCACTTAATTTATAGATGGCATCGCTAATAAAAATAACAGCCCAGGGGGCAGTGGCTTGTGTGCGAAACGCAACGCCGGGAATATTGCTGATTAACGTGCGGTATTGCTGCTCGCGCGAAGACAGTTCGCTCTCGATTTTGAGTGAGTGGCGATAGAGTTGGCGGTAACGCAATATCAGGTTGCCCGCAATCACCAGCAAGCCAATCGCGACGGTCATTGCACTGATAATAATGGCGAGAAAGGTGTGGCTGTTGTCATCCGAAAAGCCCGCATCGGGCGAGCCGATAAAACGCGCAGCGGCCATACCGGTGTAATGCATGGCGGCAATCGCACATCCCATAATGACACCGCTGATCAGCGTGGCTCGCGTCGCATTGAGCTTGCCATGGTCGTGCAGGCCAAAGCGCACCCAAAGCGCGATCATGGCCATCATCACCGCCACGAAAATAGAGGCGATAAACCACAGCGGATCGTAGCGCAGGGTGGCATTCATGTGCATGGCCGCCATACCGCTGTAGTGCATGGCACCAATGCCGGAGCCGACCAAAACCCCGCCTATCATCAATTGCCGCCACGAAATACGGCTGCGGGAAAGCATATGCAGGGCTACCCAGGAGGCAAACACCGAGGGCAGCATGGACAGCAGGGTGATAAAGGGGTGGTAGTGCACGTGGGTGCCCATTTCAAACGCCAGCATGCCGATAAAATGCATGGACCAGATGCCGCCGCCCAAGGCCAGCGAGCCGGATATCAGTGCTGTCTGGCGCAGCATGCGCCCGTGTGCGGCACGTGCCAGGCCTGCAATCTGTAACCCCATCATGGAAGATACTATGGCGACCAGAACAGAAACGGCTACCAACCCGGGGTTGTGGTGCCCCTCCAGCAGGGTGTATTGGGTGTTGTAATCAATAAAAATATCAAACATGCGTTTTGTTCACGGGTAGTGTGGCGGTCACCGGATGGGGTGCTGTACAGCAGTGCAAAGAGGCAAAAGGCGTTGTGCGTTGCTTTCCCTAACATTGTGGTTGTGTTTGTGGCAAATGCCAGTTGATAAACAAAACTTGTCGGTATCAAGAAAAACCCCGGCAACAAGGCCGGGGTTTTTATGGTGCAGATCAATCTAATACAGGATTAGAAGGTCGCACGCAGTACAGCAGATACACGGCGGTCCTGAATGAACCAGCTGCGGCCAGCCTGGGTGTTGTTGTCATCCAAAATCATGATGGTTTTGGATTCGGTATCCAGCAGGTTGGTGGCTTGCAAGCCGACACTGATGTTGTCGTTGAACTTGTAGAACACCGAGCCGTCGAGGAAGCCGGCATCGTCGTTCCACAGCGGGTACTTGGAGATCACATCGCGCGTGGTCAACAGGTACTTGGAGCGCCAGTTATAAGCCAGGCGGGTTGACCAGGCATCTTTCTCATACATCAACACGATGTTCGCGGTGTGCTTGGACTGGCCTTGCAGTGGAACCGAGGTCAGGTTTACACGTGCGCCGGTATCGGTCTCGCTGCCGGGTTGTGTCCAGGAAGCGTTGTCATAGTCTTCCTCGTTGTTAGGTACGCCGGATGCATCGATGAAGGAGTAGTTCGCCTGAATCCCGAGACCATCAAATGGCGCAGGCAGGAAGTCAAAGAATTGCTGGTAGGCGAATTCAATGCCCTGCATGGTGCCATCGCCGCCGTTGCGGGTAGAGACCACGTCCACAGCGCGGATTTCACTGGTATTGACCGGGTGCGCAATTGGCTGACGGCTGGCACCGTGTACAAAGAAGTTGGAAAGGTCTTTGTAGAACAGGGTGGTGGTCAGTGAGCCCGCGTTGTTGAAATACCATTCCAGCGATACATCGTACTGGACGGATTCCATCGGCTTCAGGTAGGTGTTGCCGCCGGAGCCGGTCCAGTCGCCGATGGTGGCCGATTCGGTGTATTGCAGGCGGGTTTGTTCCGCTTCACCGGTAACCGGATCAATGACGAGGCTGCCATCCGGATTGCGCGAATCAAAGGTAATCTCTTTAAGTACGCGATCATAACCATTGGTGCCGATGCTGATGTTGTTGCGCACCAGGCTCATATCCGGCAGTGCGATGGCTTTGGATACTGCAAAGCGGCCGATCAGGTCATCGGTCAGTTCCACTTTCAGGTTGAAGCTGGGTAAGAAGGCATCGTAAGTATCGGTTGCGGTACTCCAGTCTGCGCCTTGGGTGCCGTAGCGACGGTCGGCTTCAGACAGGTAGTTCCACTCGGCTGTTGCCCATCTGTTTTTGGAGTAAAAATCGGCGTAATCGACGTATTCACCGGCAGCGATTTTTTGCTCGGCATAAGACAGCACCGCCGTGCCTGTCAGCACATTGGGCAAGCCGGCCGGTACAGCTTCGGCTGCAGTCAGGTTTTTATCCAGCTCGGCCGAGCGGATGAAACCGGTAGATTCACGCTCCAACTCCACATAGCGCAAGCCCAGGTTACCGCTGTAGCGGTATTGGGTATCGTCCGAGCCAAAGTCCACGCGCACATAGGCGGCGTTATTGGTTTCCACGGTGTTGGTAATTTCGTTGGGCAGGAAGATGCCAAACTGGCTATCCACACCTTCACGGCAGCTGTAGGGGGTAAAGCTGCCACCGGGAGATTCGCGGTAGCTGCTGGCATCGCAATCCGGATTGCTGCGCAAATTCGCTACGACATCGCGGTTGATGAAGTAAAGCGAGTTGCCGCCTTCAATATCCAGCGCGCCGCCACGGTGGAAGTTAGACCAGTCAACCTGGCTGTAGTAACTGGACTGCTCGGGTACATGGTCGAGGTAAAGATTGCCTGAGCTCCACTCTGGCGCGATAGAGCCCCAACCGTAGCTGGTTGAGCGCACGGTTTGGTCGCGCTTGGCAAAGCGATAGCCACCTTTGATGCTCTTGATCAGGCCAGCATCTTCAAACTCGTGTTTGACATCAATGCGGATCGCATCGGAATCGCCATCGGAGCGCTCGTAGTGATCCATTGCCGAGCGGTACCAATAGCTGGTGATATCGCTGAAGTAGTTGCTGTCGCCTGCTGGATCATCTGTCCAGCCCGGACGCACAACGCCATTGTTATAAGCCGTTGGGTTGGCATCGCGGATACCGTTCCAGGGGTTGATCAGGGTCAGGTGTGGGGTGCCGCCAGTCAGGTCATATTGCTGCAGAGCGGCTACGCCCAGGTGCACGACCAAATCATCTACCTTGGTTTCAGCCTGTATATGTTGCAGGTCAAAATCGATGGTCCAGGCATCATCCGGTGTCCACTTGAGGTTCACGTTGAAATCTTCCACCAGGGTGTTGGTGGATTGGCCGCGTGTATCCAACTGGAATTTATGGCCAAACTGCGCTGCACCACCGATACCCCCCGGAGAGGTTGGCATACCGCTGTAAGGGTTAGGGTAGCGGGTGTTGGCTTCATAGCTGCCATCCGCGCGCGGGAAGCCCAGTTGGCTGGTGGCGCGCCAGGCACCGTTGCCGTGCGACATAAAACCGGATTGGAACAGGCCGTCGTCGCTGAATGAGAAGCTGGTATCGCCAAAAGGACGGGTGTTGCGGTCAGAGTCTTTGTAGCCGCCCTGATACTTGAGGGCGTTTTCCCACCAGTTGAGTGATGCATCGGAGCGGATATATTCAGCGGTCAGCAAATAGGTATCGTCGTGGTCTTTCCACTGGAACGAAGTCGCCATACCTTCGCGGTCGCGCTGGTCTTCTTTCATCATCAGGTTGGCACCTTGTGGCATCCACACAGTGCCCTTGCCATCGGCACCGACAAAGGCTTCAGCGCCTTTGATGTTTGCCGCATCGTATTTTTTATAAACATCGGATTGGATGCCGTGGGATACGCCCACCAACTCCGAGCGCGCCACGTTGATCAAAAAGCCGAACTCACCGGCGCTGGCATCCCAGCGGTCGCTGTACATGCCGGAAAAAGAGGGTTTCCACTGCTCGGCGATGTCGCCCCAGGTGCCATCGGCGGTAAATGCCACCATGCGGCCGCTTTGGTCAAATGGCTTGCGGGTGCGCAGGCTGACCGTGCCGCCGATGCCGCCTTCAATCATGTCGGCCGATTGGTTTTTGTAGATATCCACGCCGGACATGAGTTCGGGCGGTACGTCCTGGAATGACAGGCCGCGGCCTGAGTCAGCGGTGAACGAATCGCGGCCATTGAATTCGGAGCGGGTTGCGCTCATGCCGCGGATTACCGCGCCCGAGCCTTCAACCGAGAAGTGATCCGGGTCGTTGGCGGCGGCAAAGCGTTCAATCGATACACCGGGCAGGCGCTGCATGGCTTCCAATACGCTGCGGTCAGGCAATGAGCCTATGTCAGTAGCGGTAATGGAATCGACAAAGGTATCGGCATTACGCTTGATGGCCTGCGCGTTTTGCAGGTTTTGGCGCATGCCGGTCACGGTGACTTCTTCAACGCTGTTGTCTTTTGCGTTGGTGTCTTGGTCGCTGGTGGAATCTTGTGCATAAACAGGGGCTTGCAGAGCGATAATGCACATTGCCAAAAGCGATTTTTTAAAGATAAATCCGGGGTGAATAAGTGTGGTTGATGGTTTTTTATAGAAGATCATAGCCAATACCTTGTTAAATTTATGATTGACACTGGGTGCTTTGGCACCTTGCTAAACCCCATTCATCCCTGCCGCGATGCTCTCTGTGCAGGGTTAGAATTTTCTGGTGCACTTGTATACTAGTGGTCTAGCAAGTGTGCGAGGCTACGCATTTCAAATCAAAAAGTCAAATGAACTATAAGCTGGTTTGGCGTTAAAAATTGTTTTTACGGCTGAGGCTGTTCCGTGAATGGTGATTGATAACCACGGCGGTGGCGGCGTGAAGGTTAGTGGCGGGAAGCTTGGCGGAGTGAATCGGTGTGGCGCGGTGGTAAAGCTTGCGGCAGCTCTGGTCTATTCTGCTATCTTTAAGAGCCCATTCAGGGACTAACAATAAATAGCGGAGAATGTCATGTCGGCTCTTTTTATCTCATCGATTCTGCCGTCCAGAAAAGCCCTGGACTCATTCAGCACAGCTTCCCTCAAGCGTTTACTCTTTTTGCCCAAGGCTGTAATCAATACTGTGGTTGTTTTGGGGGTGTTGGGAGGCAGCAGTGCGGTATTTGCAGAGCAAGCGCCATCCAGCCAATCTGCTGCGGCCCAGAATTCGGCAGCCCAGAATAAAGTGGCTCACGTTAAATTGTGGAACGGCAACAAAACCCAATCGCGCCAAACCTATGAGCGCGAGGTATTAGAGGCCGCACTCACCGCCACTGAAAAAAAATGGGGTGCATGGGCACTCAAAGAAGATCTCACTGATTACCCGCTCGCGGCCGATGAGGCCAGCGTTTTCCGCGAAAAAGGGTTCGATATTTTTGGCACTGTCGCGGGCAATACCAAATTGGCGAATGAGAAGAAAATACTGATTCCCTTGCCGTTAATGAAAGGGCTGTTGGGTTATCGCATTTTGATTATCCGCTCGTCCGATAAAGCAAAATTTGCCGCGATCAACACCGCGCAGCAACTGCAACAATTGCGCATGGGCATTCCATCGACCTGGGCTGATGCCGAACTGTTTCGCCAAAACGGCTACAAGGTAGAAGAGAAAGGCAGCTTTGATGATTTATTCACGCGCCTTGAAAATAATGAATTTGATTACGTCACCTTCGGTGCAAATGAAGTCACTGGCGTATTCAACGAGCGTGCGGCTAAATCGGGCAAGCTGATGGTGGATTCATCGCTACTGGTGTATTACCCCTTCCCGTTGGTGTTTTATGTAAATCCTGACAATAAAGCACTCGCCGAGCGAGTGACGGCGGGCTTGCAAACGATCAGCAGCAATGGCGAGTTGGATGCGATTTTTAACCGCTATTTTGCGGCAGACTTAAAATCCGTCAACCTGCCTGCGCGCACCATGATTAGCCTGAAAAATCCTATCCTTCCGGCTGAAATGGCCGATTTCAAACCCGCGTTATAATTTTTTCGCCGGTGATAAATGTCACCGGCATCGGATGACATTGGCTACTGTAGTGGCCAATGCCGCTCCCGCTATCCTGCACACATAACAACAGTGTTGCCAGGGAAATGTCCGGAAGATGAAAACACCGCTAGGTTCTGCTGCCAGACTGAATAATAATGCGCCTCAGCATGTTCAGGTTTTTCTTCTGACAATCTAACAACAACTTCTAATAGCAATGGGCAGAGCATACTGTGACAAATCAAGACGAACTTTTATCGCAATTACGCATTAACCGCGAACAGCAACCCGATGAAAGCCGTAAGGTACGTTTGTGGATGGGCATCGCGGCTGCAGTGGGCATTGCAGTGGTGGCATTCAGTCTTTTGAGTGACCCTGCACCTGTGCCGGTCAAAATTGAAATGGCGCGCATGGCGGTGCCGGATTCTTCTTCAGCAACCGTATTGGATGCAACCGGTTATGTGGTCGCTCGCCGTATATCGACTGTCTCCTCCAAAGTTACCGGACGTGTGGCGGAAATTTTTATCGAAGAAGGGCAACAAGTCGAAAAAGATCAGGTAGTGGCGCGTCTGGATGATTCCAACACTGTGAAGGCAGTGGAGCTAAGCAAGGCTGAATTGCGCTCTGCCAAAACATTGGTGATAGAAACCCAAGCGCGTTTGACCGAAGCCAAATTAACGCTGGAGCGCAATACCGAATTGGCGCGCACGCAATTGGTGAGTGCGGCGACCTTGGATAAAGCGCGCGCTGATTTTGAATCGCTGCGTGCGCAATTGGCAGCGCGCAATGCCGATGTGGATGTCAGCGAAAAGCGTTTGGCATTGCAGCAACAAAATCTGGAAGACCTAACCCTGCGCGCGCCTTTCACCGGTGTGGTGATCAGTAAAGATTCGCAGCCAGGTGAAATGATTTCCCCAATGTCGGCGGGCGGTGGTTTTACCCGTACCGGTATTTGCACATTGGTGGATATGTCGTCGCTCGAAATTGAAGTGGACGTAAACGAATCCTACATCCAGCGTGTGCGCGTAGACCAATTTGTGCAAGCGGTGTTGGAGGCTTATCCCGAATGGAAAATTCCGGCAAAAGTCATCGCCATTATTCCGGCCGCTGATCGTCAAAAAGCCACTGTCAAAGTGCGCATTGGTTTTCAGGTATCTGATCCGCGCATTCTTCCGGATATGGGGGTGAAAGTAGCCTTTATGAATGCAGAGCCGGTAGTGGAAGAAAAACCAAAAGAGCCACTGGGTGTGCGCGTACCGATTACGGCAGTGCGCTCGGAAGGTGAGGACAAATTTATTTTCGTCGTGAAAGACGGTGTTGCCGAGTTGCGCAAAGTAACGCTCAACGCCAGCTACGGAACTGATATTTATATTGGCAGTGGCTTGCGCGCGGGCGAAGATTTTGTCGTGGAAGTGACTCCGGAATTAAAAGACGGCTCACGGGTTGAGCTGCAATAAATCACAGCAGTGTCATAGAAAACCTCGCCATCAAATGGTGGCGAGGCGAAGAAAATAAAAATAAATATTGAAATAACGCCTCACTTTTTTGCAATACCAGACAGTTTATTGTTGGTTGCCTAAGCGTGTTATTCCCGTGAATCGGGGTCTATAGGTTTTAAAATCAAAAGCTGGACTCCCGCACGCGGGAGTGACGATGAGTGCTTTTTCGTTGTCATTGTACTTTTGTTGTCCTGATTTTTTACATGTCTATTTTGTCCGTTAACGCTAGTCTCACATTTTGGAGGGTCTATGACTGCGCTCGCTTCCACTTCGCCCGCAGCAGATGAATTGCTGGTTCAATTAAAAGGAATCGGAAAGAGTTATAAAAAAGGCAAGGAGCAAGTGAGTGTGCTTGCGGGCCTTAATTTGGATATTCATCGCGGTGATTTTCTTGCGCTTATGGGGCCTTCGGGCTCAGGTAAAACAACCTTGCTCAATTTGCTCGGTGGTTTGGATAAGCCGACCGCCGGTGAATTAATTATTGGCGGGCAGCGTCTTGATAAAATGTCATCCTCCCAGCTCACCAAATGGCGCGCGCGCCATGTCGGGTTTATTTTCCAATTTTATAATCTAATGCCGGTGCTCACCGCTGAAAAAAATGTAGAGCTGCCATTACTGCTGACCAATTTGTCCAGCAAACAGCGCAAGCATCATGTGGCAGCTGCATTGGAATTGGTGGGGTTGTCCAATCGCGCCAAACATTATCCCAGTGAATTGTCCGGTGGGCAGGAGCAGCGTGTAGCGATTGCTCGCGCGCTGGTGAGTGATCCGGATTTGTTGTTGTGCGACGAACCAACCGGTGATTTGGATCGCGCCACTGCCGATGAAATTCTCTCGCTATTGCAAACACTCAATCAGCAACAACAAAAAACCATCATCATGGTGACGCACGACCCGCGCGCGGCAGATCATGCGCGCCACACCTGGCACATGGATAAAGGGTCGCTGGTCACTAATAGCAGTGCGTCCACAAGCCAAGGGGCAGGAGGGCATTAATTATGTACTATCTGCAATTTTTATTGAGCAATTTGGGGCGTAAAAAAGTTCGCACCATTTTGACTTTGCTCTCCATCATGATTGCATTTTTATTATTTGGTTTGCTGCGCAGTTTGGCCGCAGCCTTTGATCAGGGTGCAGAAATCGCTGGCGAAGACCGGCTGGTGAGTATTAATAAAGTCAGTTTGATCCAGCCTATACCCGAATCTTATCTTGCCAAAATACAATCGTTGGAAGGCGTTGACCGCGCAACCTCGGCGAATTGGTTTGGTGGGTATTATCAAGACCCTAAAAATCAATTCCCCCAGTTTCCAATTGTCGCAGAAGATTATTTTGAAATTTATAAAGAAATGATCGCGCTGCCCGATGAACAAATGCAGGCGTGGAAGAAAAATCGTATCGGGGTGGTGATTGGCAAAGCTCTGGTTGAGCGGTTTAAATGGAAAATTGGCGACCGCATTCCGTTAAAAGGCATGTTTCCAAAAGAAGATGGCAACACCACTTGGGAATTTGTCATTGAAGGTATTTATGAAGCAAAAAACAAAAGCGCCGATACCAGCGCAATGCTGATGCATTACGATTATTTTGATGAGGCGCGCCAGTATGGCAAAGGCACTTTGGGTTGGTTAATTATTCGTGTGAAAGATCCCAAACAATCGGCACAAGTCGCCGCTGCCATCGATGCTATGTTTGCCAATTCGCCGGCCGAGACAAAAACCAGCAGCGAAAAAGAATTTGCCAAATCGTTTGCCAAACAATTTGGTGATATAGGGTTGATCACTACCTTAATTTTAGGTGCGGTGTTTTTTACCATGTTGTTGGTCGCTGGCAATACCATGGCGCAGTCATTTCGCGAGCGAATTCCGGAATTGGCGATTCTAAAAACCCTGGGTTTTTCCGATGTGGCGGTGATGTTGCTGGTACTGGCTGAAGCAATTGTGATCTCACTTATCGGTGGCCTCGCCGGATTGTTGCTTGCGAAATTTTTTATCAGTGGTGCGGCTGAATCCATGGCAGCAACACTGCCGGGATTAAATTTATCCAATAGCATGATGTTATTCGGTATTGCGCTCATGTTTGCGTTTGGTTTGCTCACTGGCATTATTCCTGCGCTGCAAGGTTTGCGGCTCAATATTGTTGCAGCATTGCGGAGGCGTTAATTATGTTTAATGCAATTACTCAAATTTTTGTGATTACGTTTATGAACTTGCGCAATTTGCCGCAGCGTGTGGGCACATCATCTGTCGCGGTGTTTGGTGTGGCCTGTGTGGTGGGCGTGTTTATTGGTGTGCTTTCCATGGCGAGTGGCTTCCAGCGCACCATGGTCAGTGCAGGAGCCGATGATGTATTGATTATGATGCGTGCCGGTGCCACATCTGAAATGAGCAGCGGTATGGGCTATGAGCAAACACAACAAATTGCCAATTTGCCAGGCATTGCAAAACGCGATGGTAAACCGGTTAGTTCACCGGAATTATTTGTGATCGTCGATATTCCCATGCGCAACAAAGAGGCGAATGCCAATGCGCCCTTGCGCGGTGTTGAAGCTATGGCATTTGAGGTGCGCAAATCGTTCAACATTATCGAAGGCCGAAATTTTGAGCCGGGCAAAAATGAATTGATTGTAGGGCGCGGTGCGCAAAAACAATTTGCGAATTTGAACGTTGGTTCAGTGGTGAAGTTTGGTCAAACGGAATGGACAGTGGTGGGGGTGTTTGAGTCAGGTGGTGGATTGGCGGAATCAGAGTTATGGTGCGATGCCAAAATTTTGCAAAACGCTTATCGCCGTGGCAACAGCTATCAAATTGTGCGCGTAAAGCTGGATGATGAAAATAGTTTTTCCACAGTAAAAGAGGCTGTAGCGGCTGATCCAAAATTTAATCTGGACGTAAAACGTGAATCAGCTTATCTCGCTGAACAATCTGAGCCACTGAGTAAGTTTATTAAAATGGTGGGTTACCCGCTCGCTATTTTGATGGCGCTCGGAGCCATTTTTGGTGCGGTAAATACTATGTACACCTCGGTATCCAACCGCACCCGTGAAATTGCCACCTTGCGCGCATTGGGCTTTAGCGCAATGCCTGTTGCAATATCAACGCTGGTGGAGTCGCTGGTCCTGGCGATCATTGGTGGAATTATTGGCTCGGTGGTGGTGTATCTGGTATTCAACGGCTACACCGTATCCACCTTGAATTTCGCGAGCTTTAGCCAAGTGGTATTTGATTTTGCGGTAACACCGGATCTGTTGGTGCAAGGCGTTATATTTGCCTCCATTATTGGTTTTATCGGCGGTTTTTTCCCCGCAATCCGTGCGGCGCGTTTGCCAGTAGCAACGGCGTTACGCGAGGTGTAACGGGTTGATCTGGCCTTTTTGAGCTAGGCTGTACCTGAAATGGGGGTTGATGTAGTATCGCCCCCATCACAACAATTACAAAAAAATACAAGTACAGCGAGGGGATAGAACGTGAAAGACGATAAACCCACATCCTTTGACATTGCCTACCGCGCAGGCGTGTCCCAATCCACTGTCTCAAGGGCACTGCGCAATAGCCCGTTGGTCAATGAAGAGACACGCCTCAAGGTCCAACAAATTGCGCGCGAGCTCAATTACAAAGTAGACAAAAACGCGAGCAGCTTACGCTCACAACAAACCAAAACCATTGCGCTGTTATTGTGCGAAGACCATGGCACAGGCAATTCATTAATCAATCCGTTTTTTCTCTCCATGCTAGGCAGTATTACCCGCGCAACGGCAAAACGCGGATTTGATTTATTGATTTCATTCCAGCAATTCAGCGAAGACTGGCATGCCGATTATGAAGACGCTAACCGTGCTGACGGCATTATCTTTTTAGGTTATGGCGATTACGAAAGCTTCGTAAAAAAACTCACCTACCTCACTGAAGTCGGCGCGCATTTTATTACTTGGGGGCCAGTGCTTGAAGGTCAGCCAGGTGTGTCCATCGGTTGCGATAATTTCAACAGTGCTTATCACGCTGCAAAACATCTGTTATCGCTCGGACGGAAAAATATCGCCTTCCTTGGCGATGTTTCCGAGCACAGTCCAGAGTTTGCAGACCGCTATCACGGCTTTTGCAAAGCACTGCAAGAAGCGGGAATTGAAATAAATCCAAAACTGCAAGTTGCCGCAGAAACTTCAGAAGAAGAAGGTTACAAAGCAACGCTCAGTTTATTGCAGCGCCGGTTGCCCTTTGATGCCATTTTTGGCGCGAGCGATTTAATTGCAATCGGTGCAATGAAAGCCTTGGAAGAGGCAGGAATGCACATTCCCAATGACGTTGCAGTCATGGGCTTCGACGATATTCCCATGGCATCCTACACTCATCCACCCCTCTCCACTGTTCAACAAGACACCTTACTCGCCGGTGAATTATTAGTAGAAAATTTGCTAATGCTCGTCGAAGGCGAACGCCCGGAATCCATGCTGCTGCCCGCAAAATTAATTGTGCGTGGCTCGTGTGGGGCTAAGCCGGTTAAGAAGTAGTTTTTTATTGGGGAAGTGTATAGCACTAGATTGGAGCTTTTTATGTCGGATAAAAGCGATTTGGATATTGACTCTGGTGATGAAGAAAAGCCTAGATCGTTGGTGTTTGATTTTTCAGTGATTTTTATATTAATAACGATTGTTCTAATTGTAATGATGTATTTTTATTTAACCTCGCCACTAGTTGAAAATAATAATTGGGGTGGGCCTGAACAGTTTGGGCAATTTGGTGATTTTATTGGTGGGTTGGTAAATCCCTTGGTTGGAATATGCACATTGGGATTGGTTATGTGGACGATAACCATTCAGCGACAAACATTAATGGAAACTAGAAAGGAGCTGAATTTAACTAGGCGAGAATTAATAGCGTCGAATAGTTTGCTTGCTAATCAGAATGTATTTGCAGATAAAGAACATAAATTAAAACTATTGGAATCGGCTGCGGACAGGCAGATTGAGGAGTTTGAAAAATCATTGTATCTGAATGCTATTGAATTCTCAGATGAGTTTTGGGTGGCTATAAATGGTTTGGTTGAAAGCTCGGTTAGTAGAAGAAACCCAGGGCGAAACTCAATTGCAAATTTAGCAATTTTTCTCGCTACGGAAAGTCCTGAAAATAGAGATAAACTCAATTTTCAATTGAGTTTGGAATATAAAAAATTATCTGCTGGTGTCATTGGGCACATAATAAAACTATCTAAATTGAATTACGTGTTCAATGCAACTCTTGAAGAAATGAATGAGTTACTTCCCTCTGTTGCGTTGCAGAAATACTGGAAGGATAGGCTGGATGAATATGAAATTATCTTTAATGTAATGACAATAGATTATGTAAAAACTGCTGAAAATGGAAAAGCAATAATTCAATGCCCTATATCGATTTGACAGAGTACGGTTGTTTATTAATGCTGTAAAAAGGTCTGTCAATAAAAATTGGCAGACCTTTTTTTGAACTTCAAAATATCAATGCCCCTGCGGGGTCAACTCGGTTTTTGTTTCAGCGTCTTTTACGAAATATACAGAGATTGCGCCGAGTATCATGCACACGCCAGCGAGCACCAAAATATAAATGGCTTCGTTGTGGAAAACGTATTTCAAAATTTGCCCTGCAATCAAGCCAGAGACAATTTGCGGGGCGGCGATCGTGAAGTTGAAAATGCCCATGTAAACGCCGGTTTTATCCGCCGGTAGTGAGCCTGCAAGAATCGCGTAAGGCATAGCGAGAATTGCAGCCCAGGCAATGCCGATACCGATCATCGGGATTAATAATTCCAGCGCGCCTTTGGGTACATCTACTTGCGTCAGCCACAAATTCACATGCACCACTTCCGGGTTTTGAAACAGAATAAAACTCATGTAACCCAAACCACCCGCGAGTAGTGAGAGCGAGTAGGTGAGCTTGCGGCCAAAACGATTGGCGATGCGTGTCAGTACAATCGAAAAGAGTGCGGCAAAGAGCGAATAGGCGGCGAAAATAATCCCCACCCAGTCGCCTGCTGCGCCTTTTGCGGCGGCAATTTCCGGCGGGATGGTATCGAGTGAATGCAAATAATCGGCATCAAACCATTTGGCTTCTATGCCCCAAATATGTTGGGTGATGGCTGGTGTGGTGTAAACCCACATAATGAACAGCGAGAACCAGGAAAAAAATTGCACCACGGCGAGCTGGCGCATGGTCTTGGGCATATTGATAAATAATTGCCAGAAATTTCCCAAGCGTTGCGCAATAGATTTTTTTTCTGCCGGTGCTGCAGCCGTTAACCCTTTGTAGCGATTGTAATCAGCGGGGGCATATTCTTTGGTGCGAATGACTGTCCAGAGTACGGTGAGGAATAATGCACTGGCACCGATATAAAACGCCCAGGTCACCGTAGGAGCGACTTCACCTTTAGGTGCTGTATTCTCCAGCCCGATCAGATTGGTGAGCACAAACGGCAATATAGAGCCGATTACAGCGCCGATATTAATCAGCAGCGCCTGGATGGAGTAGCCGAGTGTGCGTTGTTCATCGGGCACCATATCGGCAACCAGTGCGCGGAACGGCTGCATGGTCACATTAAATGCACCGTCCATTAACGCCAGCATCATTCCACCAAATAACATAGGTGCCATAAATGCGACGAATAGCGATGCGTTGGGCATCAGCAACATGCCGATAGCAGCGGCAATCGCACCGCCAAGGATGTAAGGGCGGCGGCGGCCGACGCGGTTCCAGGTGCGGTCAGATGCGGCACCGACAATTGGCTGCACTAACAAACCCATAATGGGCGCAGCGAGCCAGAAGAGTGAAAGTGAATGCAGGTCTGCGCCTAAATCCGACAGCACACGGCTGACGTTGGCATTTTGCAATGCAAATCCGAGTTGTACCCCTAAAAAACCAAAACTGACATTCCAGACTTGCCAGAAGGGGAGTGTGGGTTGTTTCATCGTGTAGCGCCTTTGTTAGCGTTGTTATCGGTAAGGTTTATTTTCTTATCGTGATTTTTTTAATTCATCATTTGCTTCAGTGAATCTTTTTGTTTTATTGATCTTTTGGTGTTGTTGATTGTGGACGAAATGCTCGCTGTGTTTAAACGCAAAACCCGTTTTCAAAATAATTGAAAACGGGATGCTTGATGTATAGCACTTGCCAAAGAGCGAGGCCGATTACTTCACATAGCGCGCTTCAGTGCTTGCGTTTCTGTCCCACACTTTTCCATCGCTGTAGCTGCGCAATAATTTCACGTATTCCGCGTGTGTCCATGCCAGTGGTGTCGCGCCGTTGGTGCCTTCACCCAATGCGTAGTTATAGGCATCATTGTTGCCAACGCCATCCCACACTTGTTCGGGCAGCATCATGCCCTCGTTGGCAAACAGCTCCATCGCTTTTACATAAGTATTGCGCAATTTTTCCATATCGATGCTGTTATTGGTTTTGGCCAATTGCAATTCATAGTGGCCGCGCTCACCGGTAAAGAACGGCCATACCCTTCCGCGCCCCTCGCTGGAGTTGTTGGCTTCCACATAACCAAAACCGGTTTGCAAATCTTCGCCATAGCCATCAATACCATAGCGACGCCATCCGGGGAATTTGCCTTCAACACCCGGGAAGGTGAATTCGTATTTAAGACGCAGCAAATCAGGCAGTTGTTGGTTGTCGTACTCCGGAATGGTTTCAAGGATGTGCTTGTCATTTGCGGCGCGTACACCGTAACGCACCAATTCTAAAAAGCCACCGTCAATCACTTGCGATTCATCGCTGATCACTTGCGCATTGCGTGTGTCAAGTGCGCCTTTGTCATTAGGATCGTCGTTGGCGTTGATGCGCAAATAATAATTGCCGTTGCCCAAGTCACCGGTGAGTGAGCCGGATGTAGTGTAAGTCCGCGCTTCCAATTCGCTCGCATATTTATCGGCGGCTGCCGCATATTTTGTAGCGCTTTCGGTATCACCTGCTTGTGCTGCTATGTCAGAAGCAGACACCAATCCTGCGATAACAGCTGCGGTAGTTGATGGTGAATAACCCTGCTGCTCTTCCCAGCGCTCTTGCTGTGTGTAAGGTGGTTTGATGGTAGTGTCGTTCCACATAATTTTTACCGCGCCGCCATCCACTAAAAAATCGGCCGCGGGCTTGAGCATTTTTTTGTACCAGTCAGCAATCTCTGCATCGCTAAGAATACCTTCTTTCCACAAACGCCAGCCGAGCATTAATGGCATACCGGTTTGGTCAAGCTGCACGCCTACCCATTCAGGTTCGCCATCAACGTGGGTTTTTTGCAAGAACCAACCGGGTGTTCCGGTGTAGCCTGCAATCTTGTCGCTCGCTTGTACTTGCTGCAAATATTCAAACGCGATGCGCGGTGATTCAGTATCACCCAGTGCCAGCATGGCCATTGCAACTTGATAAAAATCGCGCGGCCATACCGCTTTATAACCGGTGGCTGATTGCTCTGCCGGTTTGGTGTCGCCCCAAGGGTTGGAGAGCGATGCGATGAATGCGCCTGCGTGGGTTTTATCTTCCTGTGCTTTTAATACCATGGCGCTGGTGTAAAGCAATTTCCCGCCGTCAGTAGCGGTGGCCGATAAGGTTTCCAGTGCGGGTAATTTTTGTAAAAAATCTTGCCAGCCAATTGCATCGCCATCGCCGTTGTAATGGGCGAGCACTTTGTCGTAACCCGTTGTTAAGGTTTTTTCTACAGCGGCGATACTCTCCGTTTCATTTTTACCGAAGCCCAATACAAAATCCCACTGCGCGGTTTCACCTTTTTTCACGGCAGGTAATTCCAGCGTGAAGGCCACATTGCCTTTGGTATCGCCGGTGGAGGTATAGAGTTTGCTGAGTGCGCCGTTATTTTTTAGATCATCAAGTCCATCGGATACACCTTCAAAACCGACAGTGCTTTGTGCGACTTGTGCATTGGTTTTGAGTGACATGCTGGTGTTACCGTCGGTAGTTGTCCATGCACCATTGGAATAGATTGCACTGTCGTTACTGCCGGTGTTGGCAACCGCCGGGTTAGCGTAGAGGTAAGCGGTGACATCGTCATTTTGTGCGCGCACGATGACGCGCATCATCAATGTTTGTGAATCAGGATCGGTGAAAAAATGTTTTTCAATTTCGTATTTTCCGTCTTTATCTTTATTCACAATTTTGTATGCGAGCGATTGCGGGCGGCCTTGCGCATCGGTGGTGAGATAGTGTGTGCTGGAAACAGTGTCTTTCTTTTCTTCATCCAAAAAGTCACTGCCTTTGATAAAAAATTGCAGCTCTTGTAATTGCGCTTCGTGAATCAAACCAAACATGGTTTCAGTAAGTACGCCCTGCGCAATAGAGAACCAGACTTTGGAAATGGTGCCGCTTGCACCTGTGTCGCTATAGCCGCCGTTAGTGTATGCCTCGTAGGAGGTACCTATTCCGGTTTTGCCCGCATAGGCCCATACCGCACTTTTTCCCGGCGCGCCTGGTGCAACGGCCACTGTGCTGGTGTTGTCAGTGGATGCTGGTTTGTCTGAGCAGCCGGACAACAACAGGCTGCTTCCAATAAATACAGCGAGAAGATTTTTTTTCATATTATTCATGACAACACTCTCTTTAAATTGCTCTTGTTGGATGATTCTTGTCGATCGATATGTAGATCGGTGTGTAAATGGAAGTACCAATTAAAAATCCGGTGTTTATTCGAATTGAAGCATTTACTGCATTGTTATGTTCGCCCGGCTATAAGCCTTGCCTGTCATAGCAGAAATGACTATTTCGACACCATAGGCGTTGGCTAGAATCAACTCAAGGGCGTGCATACGTATTCAAGCTGCATACGTATGCATTTGAGAGTAGCCCGCTTTTTTTGGGTTGTATGAAATTTTTCGCGGGTTATGAATACGTATTCTATGAATTTTTCAGGCGCAAACTGCCACTTGCCGACTTGCATACGTATGTAGTCACTTGGCGAAAAAAAACGGCTCGCGTATGTTTGGCATACGCAATTCAGACTATTGGCCTTGGGCGGTCCAAGCAATAAATGATGTCTGAAGAAAAGAAATAACAAGAGATTCACGCAAATGACAACAACTCCCTGGTGGCGTGGTGCGGTGGTGTATCAGGTATACCCACGCAGTTTGATGGACGCCAACAACGACGGCATAGGTGATATTCCCGGTATTATCAGCAAGCTCGATTACATCGCGAGCCTCGGCGTGGATGCCATTTGGGTGTCGCCATTTTTTAAATCGCCGATGAAAGATTTCGGTTACGACATCAGTGACTATCGCGATATCGATCCTATTTTTGGCACCCTTGCCGATTTTGATGAGTTGATTGCCAAAGCCCATGCGCGCGGCATCAAAATTATTATCGACCAGGTGCTTAGCCATACTTCTGACCAGCACGCCTGGTTTGCCGAGAGCCGTGAATCGCGCGATAACCCCAAGGCCGATTGGTATGTATGGGCTGACCCCAAACCCGATGGCACCCCCCCGAATAATTGGCTGGCTATTTTTGGTGGCTCGGCATGGGAATGGGAGCCGCGTCGCTGCCAATATTATTTGCACAACTTTTTAAAATCCCAGCCGGATCTGAATTATCACTGCGATGCTGTGCGCGCACAAATTCTGGAAGAGGTTGAGTTCTGGTTAAAGCGCGGTGTTGATGGTTTGCGCTTGGATGCAATTATTTTTTGCTATCACGATAAATTGCTGCGGGACAATCCCGCCAAGCCGATTGAAGAGCGCAGAGGGCGCGGCTTCCGCGAAGATAACCCTTATGCGTTCCAGCGTCATGTGTTTGATTGCGATCGTCCGGAAAACCTGCAGTTTTTGGAATCGTTACGCACATTAATGGATCGCTACCCCGGCACTGTAACCTTGGGTGAAATTGCCTCGGAAGATTCATTGAAAACCATGGCGGAATACACCGCAGGTAATTCGCGTTTGCACATGGCGTACAGTTTTGAGTTGCTGGTCGATCAGCTGTCAGGCTCTTATATCCGCGAAACGGTAGAAACGCTGGAAAAGAATTTGCTGGAAGGCTGGCCATGCTGGTCCATCGGCAACCACGACGTTGTACGTGTGATGTCGCGCTGGGGCGGTAAAAAACAGTCGCCGCAATTAGCCAAAACATTGAATGCGATGTTGCTCTCGCTGCGCGGTAGTGTCTGCGCTTATCAAGGCGAAGAGTTGGGGTTGACTGAGGCAGAAATTCAGCAGCATGAATTGCAAGACCCTTACGGCATTACGTTTTGGCCGCGCTTTAAAGGCCGCGACGGTTGCCGTACGCCCATGCCATGGGATCACACCCATGAGCGCGCAGGCTTTTCGCAAACCAACACCTGGTTGCCCGTCTCGGCAGATCATAAGTCAAAAGCGGTGAGTTTGCAGGAAGATGATTCCGCTTCCATACTCAATGCGTATCGCACCTTTATGCACTGGCGCAAACAGCAGCCTGCATTGCGTTTGGGTGATATTGAATTTGTAGCAGATGCGCAGGACTATTTGGTGTTTATTCGCCGTCATGGCAATGATGCGCTGTTGTGTGCGTTTAGTTTCTCGGATGTTGAACAGGTTGTTTCACTTGGCACGAATTATCAGCTGGATGAAATTACCGGTCATGGTTTTGGCTCGGTAACTGGCAATCTGGGTACCATTTCTGTGCCTGCATACGGAACGGTTATTGCGCGTGTGATGTAATTTTTGTGGTAGCACACAGTGTTGTGTTGCCATTATTCGATGCTGTTTTTTGTTGCTCGTGTTTTCTGTAGTTAATGTGAGCAATTGTTTTTCCGTTAAGTTTTTTCTCGTTAGTTGCTTTTCCCTTTGTTATTGGTCTCGCTTGCAAGAGGGCTTAATGCCCTCTTTTTTTATGTCTATTTTTTATCTCGTTTTATGACTCCTTGTGCACCTCCCATTCTGTTGTCGCTTTATTCTTTTCTATATCGCTAATTATTATCGTAAGTTTTTTCTTTATTTACTTTTGGTTTTTAAATTGCTGGATTGAAATAATTAATCAGCTAGTCTTCAACTAGATTTAAGTGAAACACCCTATTGCACCTTGAGGAGTAGGGCTACAGCAGAAGGTTTTCCGGTAACCAGTGTTGCGTTATCTGTGTGATTGCATACGTATGCGGTCTTTTGAATACGTATGCATTCGGTTGTGAGGGATAAGGGCTAAGGCCTACTATCGTTTCAACGACAAAACCATTCTGTATTGCGCAGGTTTCTTCTTATTGCGCAGAAGGAAACGTCGTTAACGCATTATGTTAACAATAAAAGCTATACCTCCGCGGAGAGACAAAAATCATGAGAAAACCATCGTTCAACCACATGCTTGCTCTGGCTACCACCATGGCTATGGTGGCGGGCTCACAAACCGTTTATTCCCAACAGGCTGCTTCTGAAGTAGAAGAAGTCACCGTTACTGGTTATCGCGCAACGGTGTTGAACTCTATCGATACCAAACGTCAGTCTGACGTCGTTGCCGACGTAGTTGATGCGTCTGCCGTAGGTTCATTGCCACAGGTATCGATTGCCGATGCACTGGGCCGCATTCCCGGTGTAACCACCGTGCGCGATTCAGGCCAATCATCGCAATTAAATATTCGCGGTATGAATGGCGACTTTATTCAAACCACATTGAATGGCCGCGAACAAGCGACTACCAGTTCATACACTGAAAGTTTGCGCTGGATGTCATTCGACCAATACCCGGCTGAATTAATCAGCCAGGCAGCAGTTTATAAAACACCAAAAGCATCGCACATCGAAGGTGGTGTTGCTGCGGTGGTTGAATTAAAAACTGTTAACCCGCTGCAAGCAGCAAAAGATCACAACTTTAACGCGGGCGTACGTTTGTCGCACAACGACGATGCTACTGGCGATGCCGATGGCGAGCGTTACAGCATGTCCTATCAAGGTAAATTCCTCGATAGCACTTTGGGCGTTGCACTGGGTTATTCCAGCCTGACCCAGCCCAACAATTTTGACGGTTCACGCGCAGCGGCCGATGGCCAAATTGGTTACGCTTCTGCCAATTCTGATTTTGCCCGCGCTTACCAATTCCAAACCGGTTACGGTGACGACCAGCGCGATGCCTATATGCTGACCGCTGTGTTCCAACCAAACGATGTATTCAAAGCGCAATTGGATTACTTCAAATCCGAATTTGAATCAGAAGACAAACGTCACGGTGTAACCGTTGGTGGTCTGTCAAACGCATCGGTCACTAATGGTGTTATCAGCATTGGCGATCCCAAAACCACCGGCGATTCTTCTCCGTGGATTGAAGCGCGTACCGAAGACCAATCCACCAATGCAGATTCTGAAAGCATCGGTTTGAATTTGGAATTCCAACTGACCGACACCACCACGCTCACATTGGATTACACCGACAGTAAAGGTGATAAAACCCGTAAAGACCGTTTGGTTTCTATGCACGCGTATCAATTCGGTACAGCGACCGGCAACCTGAACGGCACAACCGTTACTGCACCAACTTGGGAAGAGCTTGCGGGCCAAACTATTTCCATCGTGGAAAATGGCGAGAAAACCCCAACCATTTCGTTTAACGATCCCAACCTGCTGACCAGCAGCAATATGCGTTTGTCTCGCTATGAAGAATATCCACACGTGTACACCGATGAAGTGGAAAGCTTTAAAGCGGATTTGAAACAAGAAGTGGAAATGCCGCTGATCAAATCGTTTGAGGCAGGTGTGCGTGTATCCGAGCGTGTATTTGATTCACAACGCGGTACTTTCCTGTACGGCGCACGCGATGGTCAATTCAGTTATGTAGATGGCAGCGGTAACTGGCAGTCCTATTGCGCCGATAACATCACCGATCCATTTATTGCCTGTACTCCACAAGAAATTGATGGCTTTGTGTCGGTAGGTTCAGTCGATGGTGCACCTGATCACTTTGTGGTGAACATGCAAGGTTTGGCTGATGAATTGTTTGGCCCAGGTAATTACCAAGGCAAACAAGTATTCAGCCGCGATTGGACATTTGTTGAATCTGGTGCGCTTGAAGAACAAACCGATGCATTTTATTTAATGGCCAATTTGGAAACTGAATTGGGCAGCATTCCGGTGACCGGTAATATCGGTGTGCGCTATGTGAAATCCGATGTGAAATCCAAAGGCGTACAAAATGTTGGTGCAGGTAACGGCGAACCCATTACCGATGATGTGGGCGTTACCCAAACCAACTACAAATACGTTGAATATGGCCCTGAGTTTAGCGATACGCTGCCAAGCTTGAACCTGAACTTTGAATTGAGCGATAACGATGTATTGCGTGTTGCGGCAGCGAAAGTGATGGGTCGTCCACCAGCAGGCCAATTAAAAGGCGGTGCGGGTTCCTGGAACGGCGGTGATCGCGGTGGCAACCAGTACAACGTATGGACCAAAGGTTCTCCTTATCTTGACCCATTCCGCGCTAATCAATTTGATATTTCTTACGAACATTATTTTGATAATGGCGGTGCAGTGACTGTTGCCGGTTTCTGGAAAGATATTGAAAGTCTGGTAGAAAATATTTCTTACAATCCGGCTATCCAGCGCGACAGCAATGGCAATCCGGTATTGGATGGCAGCGGTAATGTGATTGTTACCGAAGACACATTGCCAATCTTCCAGGCGAATGGTTTGGAAATTCCAGCCGGTATGGTGGCAGGTACTTACCAAACTGCAGTGAACAATGAGAAGGGCGGTTACATCCGTGGTCTGGAATTGGCCGGTACTTACACCTTTGATTCATTGCCCGGTATTTTTGGTGGCTTGGGCGCTACCGCGAGCTATTCTTTCACTCAGAGTGAAATGGAAATTACCGGTGGTTCACTGTTCCAGGACAAACTGTCTCTGCCAGGCCTGTCAGAAAACGTGTGGTCTTTGACCGGCTTCTGGGATATCGGCCAATTCAGCACCAACCTCAACGTGCGTTATCGCGATGAGTATGTGTTGAATATGCCTGTACCTGGCAGCTCTACACCGGTACTTGGTCAGCCCTATACCACAGTGGATTACCAAGCTTCCTACGCGTTCGATAATGGTGTGGATGTAGTGTTTGAAATCACTAACGTAACCGATGAGCCGGTTGTATTGTCTTACGGTCAAGAAGGTCGTTTGGGCGAATACAAAACCTTTGGTCGTCAGTTCTATGTTGGTGTGAACTACAAGTTCTAATCGCCTGAAATAACACTGGGAATTTCCAGCGGCAAATAGAACCGCCCGTCGAGCCGACTTGACGGGCGGTTTTTTTATAAAAAAAGCAGCGATGAAAAAGGTGTGGTTATGGGTGTTGTGATGAATGGCAAGCGCGTATTGATTTTGGGTGGCGGTACCGCTGGTTGGATAACGGCAAATTTAATGGCGACCCATTGGCAAGACAAAGGTTTTGAGATTACGTTGGTAGAGTCACCGGACATCGGCATCATCGGTGTTGGTGAAGGCTCAACACCGCCGCTAAAAAGTTTTATGGATGTGATCGGCGTTGAAGAAAGCGAGTGGATGGCAGAGTGCAAAGCCACTTACAAAACCGGCATCACCTTTAAAGACTGGTCCATCAAACCCGGTTTCACGGAATACTTTCATCCGTTTTTATCCCAGCCTGACCAATTCAGCGCGCCTGCTTTTTTTCATAACAGTCATTTGCGCCGTAACGGTGTTGATCTTGAAGGGCACCCCAATCATTTCTTTTTGGCAACCGAATTGGCGCGGCAAAAACTAGCGCCGATTGCGCCGCCTAATTTTCCGTTTGAAATTAATTACGGCTATCACTTTGACTCTGCCTTGCTCGGCAAATTTTTAGCGCGAGTTGCCGCGCGTAAAGGCGTGAAATACATACAGGCTACATTGCAAGAAGTGATATTGGCAGATGATGGCAGCATCCGCTCACTCAAGATGCGCGATGGGCAAGAACTTAGCGCCGATATTTATGTAGATAGCACTGGCTTTAACAGTGAGCTATTGCAAAAAGCATTGCAGGTGCCGTTTATCAGCTGTGCAGAAAGTTTGTTTAATGATTCCGCTGTGGTATTTCCAACGCCGCAGCAAGATAACATTGATGTACAAACCATTGCGACCGCAATGAAATACGGTTGGGCGTGGAAAATTCCGCTCACTCACCGCAATGGCAATGGTTATGTGTATAGCGCGCGTTTTTGCGATAAAGATAAAGCCGAAACAGAATTCCGTGCGCATTTGGGTTTACTGGATGCGGATATAGAAGCGCGCCATTTGAAATTTAAAGTTGGGCGCGTATCCGAACAGTGGCATAAAAACTGTTTGGCGGTGGGCTTGGCGCAGGGTTTTATTGAGCCACTGGAAGCGACGGCGTTGGATATGGTGCAAGAAACTGTTGCGCGTTTTATTGAGGCTTATAACAACGGCAACTATACCGACCAATTTCGCCAGGATTTTAATAACCGCATTAATGCGCGCTTTGATGCGGTGCGCGATTACATTGTGTGTCATTACCGTATTTCATCGCGTACCGATACTGATTATTGGATTGAAAACGGGCGCAATGAAAAAATTTCCAACTCCCTGCGCGCGATTTTGACCAGCTGGATACAAGGCAAAAATATCACTGATGAATTGGAACGGCAAAAGCTGGATGCCTACTTCCCGAACGTCTCCTGGAGCTGCCTGCTGGCAGGAAAAGGGATTTATCCAACACAGGCGCAATTAAAACCCGGTAATGAGTTGGCACACCAATACGATGTGGAAAAAGTGCATGCGTATATCCGTGGTTGCGCGCTGAATTTCAGGCCGCACATGGAGCAGCTTTCACTGCTGGAAAAGGCTGCTGTAAAAGCCGCCTGAACGGAAAAACATACAGCCCAGGCGTAGCTCCGCAAAACCACTTTGGTATTGGTTCCGTTATTTTTGTGATTGCATACGTATGCGGTCTTTTGAATACGTATGCATTCTATTGTGAGAGTCGATACCAAAGGCCTACCATCATTTCAACGACAGAACCATTCTGTGTTGCGCATATTTCCCCGTATTGCGTAAGAAGGAGCGTCGTTCACGCAATATGTTAACAATAAAAGCTATACCTCCGCGGAGAGATAAAATCATGAAAAAGCCATCGTTTAACCACATGTTCGCACTGGCCACTACCATGGCTATGGTAGCGGGCTCGTCTACTGTTTATGCTCAAACTCAAGCCCAATCTGCTGCGGCAGAGAAAGAAGTTGAAGAAGTTGTTGTTACCGGTTTCCGTCAAAGCGTTTTGAATGCAATTGATGCAAAACGTAATTCCGATACTGTTATTGAAGCAATTTCTGCTGATGATATCGGCGGTTTGCCCGATGTTTCTATCGCTGACTCGCTGTCGCGTTTGCCTGGTGTCACCTCTGTGCGCACCGGTGGTCAAGCCAGTGAATTGAACATTCGCGGTATGAGCGGTGATTTTGTTTTCGCCACCATGAATGGTCGCGAACAAGTCAGTACCAGTACCGGCCCTATTGCCGGCCGTAAAATTGAATTTGATGTATATCCGTCTGAATTGATTTCACAAGCGGCGGTTTACAAATCACCAAAAGCATCGCTTATCGAAGGTGGTGTTGCGGGCAGTATCGAACTGACTACCGTTAACCCACTGAATAATACCCAGGATCACTCGTTCAATATGGGAATCCGCGGTAGCTCCAATAGCCGCACTTCAGAAGTAGAAGATGCAATTGATTTGGGCCACCGTTTCAATGCGTCTTACCAAGGTAAATTTGCTGACGATACCCTTGGCCTTGCATTTGGTTACGCCAAGCTGAGCGCGCCAAGTGTTGCCAACCAATATATTGGTCTGCAATACAATGGCCGTGGCAATATCGATGGCGATGCCGGTGATGAATTCATCAGCGAAGGTATGGAAATGCAACAGCGCGGCGGTGAAGAGCAGCGCGATAGTTACCTCGGTACTTTCGTATGGGCACCGAGCGATACCTTCACTCTGAAAGGCGATGTATTTAATACCAAAGCAGATTCTGAAGCATTTGCGCGCGGTTTCCGTGTAAAAACACTCGGCTCTGCCAACAGCATTACCAACCCGATCATTTCTGACAACAGCATGATTGGCGGCACCGTATCTGGTGATGGCACAACCAACTTTGCGGTATTTACCGTTAACGATAACGACTCACGCGAAGCGGAAGTTTTATCCTATGGTTTGAATGCTGAATGGAAATTGGATCAATGGACCGTTAATGCCGACGTGTCTTTCTCTGAGTCCGATGGCGATTTCCAAAACGGTGGTACCCGTGCACTGTTGTACAACGATACCAGTGTTGTTAATCCGGTGCGTTCACCAGAAACCATTACCTACAAAAACAATGGTTTGAGCCCAGCTGATTTTACTGCTAACCAAAACTACACCGATTTGAACCGTATTGCGTTAACTGAAGTGGGTCAGTGGCCGTTCATTACCCACAACGAAATCAATGCGCAAAAAGTAGATGTGAAGTACGAATTTGAATCCGGTTTTGTAACTTCTGTTGAAGCGGGCATTCGCAACTCTTCACGTGAATACACCGGTAAGCGCGGCCAGGAAGGTTATGGTTCAGAGTTTGGTAACCATCCTTCTGAATTCCCGATTGAATTGACTGACGACATGGTAAAAGTGGTCAAATTCGGCGGCGACCTCAAAGGCATGCCTAACTTCCTTGCGATTGATTTTGACGAAGCTGTTGCTGCAGTTGAAGAAGCTCGCGGCCGCGATTGGAACCCTGTTGCAAACTGGGCCAACAACTGGACCATGATCCAATCCGGTACTGTGACTGAAGACGTACTTGCCGGTTATGTCATGGCGAATTTTGCAACTGAAATGGGCTCAACACCTGTGACCGGTAACCTGGGTGTACGTGTGGTTGAATCTGATCAATCCAGTACCGGTTATTTGCAAATTGGTGCAGGCGCTGGTGAAGCTATCGCCGATGAGCGCGGTGTTGTTAGCAATGATTACGTGCCTAACACTCTCGGCCAGAAATACACCGATTACTTGCCATCGTTGAACCTGAATTTCCAAATTACAGAGCAGGACAACATTCGTTTTGCTGCTGCAAAAGTAATGTCGCGTCCACCGGTGAGCCAATTGAAATCCGGTGCAGGTTCCTGGATCGACGGTGAAGACAGATTCAATGCCTGGGGCAATACCAGCCCATTGCTTGATCCTTTCTACGCTGATCAATATGACCTGTCGTACGAGCATTATTTTGCGGATACCGAAGGTGCAATCGTTATTGCATTGTTCCGCAAAGATATCGAATCGTTCATTGAAAACATTACCCTGCGCGGTGTTGATTTCAAAGAACTCGGTTTCAACGTACCGGATATCAACCCCAACACTGGTAATCCATTGAAGCCAGGTGGTGAATATCAAACTGCCTACAACAACACCAAAGGTGGCTACATTCAGGGTATTGAATTGGGTTACACCCAAACCTTCGATTTCTTGCCAGGTATTTGGTCTGGCTTGGGTGTGAGCAGCAGCTATTCCTACACTGAAAGTGACGTTGAGCGTATCAATAATCTGGGCGGTGAAGAGAAAGATATCGGTATGCCAGGTTTGTCACCAAGCAACTTGAGCGCAACTCTGTTCTATGACTACGAAGGTTTCTCAACGCGTTTGAACTATCGCTATCGCGAAGCATTTGTGGCCAACCAGGTTGCCGTTGAAACGCAAGAAGTGTTCTACGCCGATGAATCAGTAGTGGACTATCAAGCGTCTTACGAATTCGACAATGGCGTTGAGTTGGTATTCCAGGTGAACAACCTGACTGATGAGCCTTCAAAAACCTACTTTGGTACTGAAGCGCAAACCGGTTCTATCCAGTACTTCGGCCGTCAATACTTCTTTGGTGTTAACTACAAGATGTAATGGCAGTGCCAGTACGACCTTGAGCAAATCAATCACCCGCATGGCTTGCCATGTGGGTGATTTTTTATCTGCCCTCACTCATTTTTAAATAATGGTTTGTTTGATGAGTGCGAGCCAACTGAAAAAAATTAAAAAAATGAATAGGAGAATAACAATGATGCGGTTACTTCCCTTGCTGCTATTACTTTGCTCCCTGACGGCATTCGCCCAGTCACATACTATTCACCACCTGGAGCCTGCTAACTGGTGGGTGGGTATGAAGTACCATCAAGTTGAGCTCATGGTGCATGGCGATAACATCAGTGCAACACAGCCGCATATTGATTATCCCGGTGTAAAAATTCTTTCGGTAGTAAAAACCGATAACCCCAATTATGTATTTGTCACTATCGATATTGCGGCTAACACCAAGCCCGGAAAATTTCCTATCGAATTCCAACTCAATGGCGAAACACAAAGTCGTTTTGAATATGCGCTGCTTGCACGCGAAAAACAGTCTGCACAGCGTCAGGGTTTTTCTGCAAAAGATGCCATTTATTTAATCACGCCCGACCGTTTTGCCAACGGCAATCCGGCGAACGATGCAATGCCGGGGTTAACCGAACAGCCCAATCGCGATTATAAAGGCGGCCGTCACGGCGGTGATATTGCAGGCATGACGCAACATCTGGATTACATCGCCAGCATGGGCTTTACCCAAATCTGGCCAAATCCGCTCACTGAAAATAACCAGCCGAAATATTCCTATCACGGTTACGCCGCGACCAATTTGTATTTGATTGATGCGCGCTACGGCACTAATGAGGATTTCAAACGCTTTGTGCAAAAAGCAAAACAAAAAGGCATAGGTGTTATTCAGGATATAGTGCTTAACCACATAGGTTCAGAGCATTGGTGGATGAAAGATTTACCCGCGAGCGATTGGCTTAATTTTCAAGGTGCGCCCGAATTCACTAACCATCGCCGCACCACAGTGCAAGACCCTTATGCAGACCCGCGTGATAAAGAACTGTTTGTGAATGGCTGGTTCGTTAATTCCATGCCGGATTTAAACCAGCGCAATCCGCAAATGGCAAATTATTTAATCCAGAATAGTTTGTGGTGGATTGAATACGCAGGCCTGAGCGGTGTGCGTGAGGATACTTACGGCTACGCCGATGAAAAATTTTTATCGCGCTGGGCAAAAGCGATTATGGATGAATACCCCCAGTTTAATATTGTGGGTGAAGAGTGGAGTACAAATCCGGCGGTAGTTGCACATTGGCAGCGAGGCAAAGAAAACAAAAGCGGACATGTATCGCATATGCCAAGCGTTATGGATTTCCCTATCCACGAAACCTTGCGCCATGTGTTGGTAGAAGAAGAGAGTTGGGATAAAGGACTTGTCCGCCTGTATGAAATGCTGGCAAATGATTTTGTATACGCTGATCCATTTAATTTAGTGGTCTTCCCGGAAAATCATGACACCTCGCGTATTTATTCAGTGTTAAATGAAGACGTGGATTTATTCAAAACTGCAATGATTTACAGCGCAACCATGCGCGGTATTCCGCAATTTTATTACGGTTCGGAAGTGTTGCTGACCAGCCCTAAAGAGCGTGACGACGGCGCAGTGCGCGCCGATATGCCCGGTGGTTGGAAAGGTGATAGTAAAAATGCGTTCACTGGAAAAGGGCTGACCAGTAAAGAAAAAGAAGCGCAGCAGTTTATGAAAACCTTGCTTACCTGGCGTAAAAAATCCGAGGTGATTCATCGCGGGCATTTGCGCCACTACGCACCGGAAAATGGTGTGTATGTGTATGTTCGCTACTTGAATAATAAAGCCGTCATGGTGTTGTTAAATAAAAACAAGCAAGACACCACGCATTCTTTGGCTGCCTATAAAGAATTTCTGAACGGAAAGAAAACCATGCGCGATGTACTGGCTAATAAAAAAATAGCGGTCAGCGATTCATTAGTTTTGCCGGCCAAAACCTCGCTGGTTCTGGAACTACAATAATGCAGTTGATTGTGAATCGGATTTTTCTGGCAGGAAATGCAATGAAAACAAAAATGATGATGGGTGGTTTGGTGTTGGTGCTGGCGTCTTGTGCGAGCACGCCGCAGCTCAATGCAGAAAAGAAAGTGGATGCGCAAGGAAAACCTGTGGTCTACCAAATTTTCACGCGTTTGTATGGCAATACCAACACCACCAATAAACCCTGGGGCACGCTGGAAGAAAATGGTGTTGGGAAATTCAACGATATTAACGATGCCGCCTTGCAATCACTCAAACAACTGGGTGTAAGCCACGTGTGGTACACCGGTGTTCCGCATCATGCAGTGATCCGCGATTACACTGCTTTCGGTATCAGTAACGATGATCCCGATGTAGTCAAAGGCCGCGCCGGATCACCTTATGCCGTAAAAGATTATTACAACGTAAATCCCGACCTTGCAGTGAATCCGGCCAATCGCTTGCAGGAATTTGAAGCATTGATTGCACGCACCCATGCGCAGGGTATGAAAGTGGTTATTGATATAGTGCCCAACCATGTTGCGCGCGCGTATCACTCCATTAGTAAACCCGCAGGTGTTGAAGACTTTGGTGCGCGTGATAACACACAAGTGGAGCACGCACGCGATAATAATTTTTATTATGTCGTTGGCGAGCCATTTAATGTGCCTGAAGCGCTGAATAATTATCGCCCTTTGGGTGGCGAGGCGCATCCATTGAGCGATGGAAAGTTTGTTGAAAATCCCGCGAAGTGGACTGGCAATGGCTCGCGCCTTGCGCAACCAAAATTTGATGACTGGTATGAAACCGTAAAAATCAATTACGGCGTTCGCCCCGATGGCAGTAAAGATTTTCCCGAATTACCTGCAGCTTACGCACAAAAAACCGTGCAGGCGCATTATCAATTCTGGCAGGGAAAATCAGTTCCTGATTCCTGGATTAAATTCCGCCAGATTGCCGAATATTGGTTGGCAAAAGGCGTGGACGGTTTTCGGTTTGATATGGCCGAAATGGTGCCGGTGGAATTTTGGAGCTATTTGAATTCATCGATTAAACACAAAAATCCCGACGCATTTTTACTGGCAGAAGTTTATAACCCGGCCGAGTACCGCAATTATTTGCAGCTGGGAAAAATGGATTATCTGTACGACAAAGTGGAAATGTACGATAGCTTGAAGGCGATTATGCAAGGCAAAACCGGCACCAGTGCAATCGCATCGGTACAGGCGGGGATGAGCGATATTGAAGAGCACATGCTGCACTTTTTGGAAAACCACGATGAGCAGCGCATCGCCAGCCCTGAATTTGCAGGCAGTGCTGAAAAAGCCAAACCGGCGATGGTGGTATCGGCCTTAATCAGCCGCTCGCCCACCATGTTGTATTTTGGTCAGGAAGTTGGTGAGGCGGGCGCGCTGGAATCCGGTTTTGGCGATCCATCGCGCACCACTATATTTGATTACGCCGGTGTACCTGCGCATCAGCGCTTTATGAACAAAGGCAAGTTTGATGCAGGGCAATCAACGCCTGCTGAAAAATCCCTGTTGCAGTTTTATCGCGAGCTGATGACGCTCTCGGCAAACGAATCGGGTTTTAATGGCGAGTATCGCGAACTGCACAGCACTAATCTGGCGAATCATTCCGGTTACGATGAACAGGTTTTTGCATTCGCCCGTTGGAACGCTGCACAGCAATGGTTAGTCGTCAGCAATTTCAGTGCAACTGAAGCGCGCACATTTAATTTGCAATTAACACCAGAACTGGTGAGCGCCTGGAATCTTTCCGGCAACGCGCTCTTGCAATCGCGTTTGGGTAATAACAGCACTTACAAGTTGGTGGTGCGCGATGGGCAGGCTTATGTTGCACTTCGCTTGGCTCCATTGGAATCATTAGTGTTGCAGTTAAAAAACTAAACGCGGTGCATCTGAATGTCGTTCACTTGTTTACTGCAGTCTATACTGGAATAAAACCAATATCTGGCAATTGATATGATCAAAAAAGTCGTCATTTTAGGTGGTGGTACCGCAGGGTGGATGGCAGCCAATATGCTGGCAAAACGCTGGGCAAACCGGGGGATTGATATCGCCTTACTGGAATCGACCGATATTGGTATTGTTGGTGTGGGTGAAGGTTCAACGCCGCAGCTCAAATCTTTTTTTGATTACATGGGCATCGCTGAGCAGGAATGGATGCCTGCTTGTAACGCTACCTACAAAACCGGTATCCGGTTTTGTAACTGGTCTACCAAGGCTGGGTTCGATAATTATTTTCACCCCTTTCCTACGCAGCCAGATGATTATTCTGCACCGGCATTTTTTTATAATGCATTTGTACGTCGCAGAGGTGCCGATGTTTACGCGCATCCGGACAAATTTTTTCTGGCAACCTATCTCGCAGCCCATCATTTAGGTCCGCATCCCGATCACCGTTTTCCATTTCAGGTCGGTTACGGTTATCACTTTGATGCGTCATTGGTTGGTCAGTTTTTAAAAGAGCATGCAAAAAAATTGGGCGTCACCCATTTGGATCATCGTGTTGTGGATGTCCGGCTAAATGCACAAGGTTATATAACCCAACTGATGACAGATGATGGCCAAGCGCTGGAAGGGGATTTTTTTATCGACTGCACCGGCTTTGCAGGGTTGCTAATCCAAAAAGCATTGCAGGTACCTTTTGTCAGTTTTGCTAAAAATCTGTTTAACGATTCTGCGGTCGTTATGCCAACAGCACAGGTTGATGACTTTGCACCGCAGACAACATCTACTGCATTACAGAATGGCTGGATGTGGAATATTCCGCTCACTAACCGAGTGGGAAATGGTTATGTGTATAGCTCTGCATTCTGCTCAAAAGATGCCGCTGAAGTGGAGCTGCGTACACAGCTGAATATGTTGGATTCCGATGTGCCTGTGCGTCACCTGAAAATGAACGTAGGCCGTGTGGAGCGGCATTGGGCCAAAAATTGTTTGGCTGTGGGATTGTCGCAAGGTTTTATTGAACCATTGGAAGCAACCGCGTTACATCTGGTGCAGGAAACAATTTTAAGTTTTGCCGAGGCCTTTGAGCAGGGCAATTTTTCCGAGCAAGAACAGGGTTCATTTAACCAAAAAATTAACCAGCGTTTTGAAGCGGTACGCGATTATATTGTGTGCCATTATCGTGTGAATTCGCGCACCGATACTGACTACTGGCGAGAAAATGCCAATAACAATTATTTGTCCGATTCGCTGCGCCGGTTATTACAAGTATGGGTATCGGGAGACAATCTCACGCAAGAGATTGAGCGGCAACAGATTGGTGGTTACTATCCATCGGCATCCTGGCATTGTCTGTTAGCTGGTTATGGTGTTTTTCCCGAGCAAAAACAATTAAGTGCCGGTAATGCAATCGCCAATAAATACAAACTTGAAACCATTGAAGATTTTATTAGTCGTTGTGCGTTAAATTTCTCATCACATAAAGCACAATTGGCCGCGCTCAGAGCGCACATGTGAGTCTTGGTCATCATTTTTGCGACTAAAAATTTTCCTGCTAATAACGCGCATTTTTTAACGCTGCGAAATAAAAATATTGCATACGTATGTAATGTTGTTTTTGACTATGAATACGTATGTAACCGCTTGTTGTCATTTCTGTTAAAGCCCTAGTATTTGACTCATGCTAGGGATGACGGTTTTCTAGTGAATCCCTTTCTGCTTTTCCCGTTTTATCGTCGCTGTTGATAAATTCGGCGCAGCCTGGCTGCGCCATTTTTTATCGTGCGTTGGTTTAACGCTATCTACTTTAATAAAAATAAACGAGATCATTACTATGAAAAACACCTTAATTGGGTTGTGGAGCCTCACGCTGGCTTGCGCTATCCCGTCATCGGCATTAGCTGCCCCTACGTCGGTCACCCTGGCAGGAAGTTTACAGTCAGAGTTGGGTTGCCCGGCAGATTGGCAGCCATCTTGCGCAACGACTTTTTTAAATAAAAACGGCAATCTTTGGTCTGCGACTTTCACCGTTCCTGCGGGTAGTTGGGAATATAAAATTGCCATTGATGGTGCCTGGACGGAAAACTACGGCGCAGGTGGTGCCAAAGATGGTGCAAACATCGCGTTTGCAATTACAGAAGAAAAAGCCATTACGTTTGTCTACGACGAAGTGACTCACGAAATTAGCGACGATTCACAGGATGGTGTGGTAGCGCCAGTAGAACCGCAACCGGATTTCGTGACTATCGCGGGCGATCTGCAACAAGAATCCGGTTGCCCGGATGATTGGCAACCAGAATGTGCCAATACCCAAATGGAATTGAATGCAGCCGATAAAATCTGGCGAAAAACATTATCGGTACCTGCAGGCAGTTGGCAATTTAAAGCCGCATTAAATCAGGGCTGGTCAGAAAATTACGGCGCTAATGGCGCTGCCGGCGGAAGCAATATCAATCTCTCACTGTCTGCACCGCAACCGGTAACCTTTTATTACAGCCACAAAACCCACTGGATTACATCCAACGCAACGTCTGTTATTGCAACTGCCGTGGGTAATTTCCAATCTTTGTTGGGCTGCCCCGGCAATTGGCAGCCGGATTGCTTGCGCACCTGGTTGCAAGATGTAGACGGTAACGGGCTGTATACCTTCAGTACCACTGCATTGCCTGTGGGAACCTATGAAGCCAAAGTGGCGATCAATGAAAAGTGGGATGAAAGCTACGGTGATAATGGCAATAACATCAGCTTCCGTGTTGATGCGCCTAATCAAAAAGTTGTTTTCACCTTTGATGCGGCCAATAAAAAAGTGTACATCGGCGATGAAGTGGTTGCCGGTGATTTAAAAACCGCTAAAGCGCATTGGTTAACGCGCGACACTATTGCAGTTAATCTTCCTGCTGAGCAATTAACCGGCGCAACAGCACATTTACATTTCTCCAGCGATGCTAGCCTGTCTACCAGCCCTGCTGGTGTGAGTGGTGGCGATGCTATTGCGTTGACCTATGATGCTACTGGTCTAAGTGATGCATTAAAAAATAAATACCCGCATTTAAAAAATCTTGCCGTGTTCAAAGTTGCTGCAGCTGATCTTGCTCGCGCGGGCGATATCCTCAAGCAGCAAACCGCTATCTCCGTGAATGCAGCCAATGGTAATTTGTTGGAAGCGACTGCACTGCAATTAGCAGGCGTGCTCGATGATGTATTTGCCTATAACGGCAATTTGGGTGTGATTTATTCGGGTGCAGTTCCCAGCGTAAAACTATGGGCTCCTACCGCACAAAAAGTGACGCTGCATGTATTTGATGATGCCAATCCGCAATCAACCGCTACGCCTTATGCCATGCAATTGGATGCAGCATCCGGCGTATGGACTGCTGAGGGCAATGCCAATTGGAATCGCAAATATTATTTGTATGAAGTGGAAGTATTTGTTCGCCATACTGGAAAAGTTGAAAAAAATTGGACAACTGATCCTTACAGCTTGAATACCTCTATTAATGGCAAACGCAGTCAATTTATTAATCTCGCCGATGCGGATTTAAAACCGGCAGGCTGGGATAGTTTGGCAAAACCGGTATTTAAATCGCCTGAAGACATGGTGATTTATGAATTGCATGTGCGCGATTTCAGTATTCAAGATGAAACCGTACCAGCAGCAGAGCGCGGGACTTTTGCGGCGTTTACGAAAACCAACTCCAACGGTATGAAGCATTTAAAACGTTTGGCGGATGCGGGATTAAGCCACGTGCATTTATTGCCAGCCTTTGACTGCGCCACCATCAATGAAAATAAATCCGAGCAAAAAACACTGACGGATAATCTCGCCAGTTTTGCGCCCGACAGCGAAATGCAGCAAGCGGCGGTAGAAGCAATTCGCGGGCAGGATGGCTTTAACTGGTGTTATGACCCTCACCATTACACCGTTCCCGATGGTGGTTATGCCACAGATCCTGACGGCGTTGTGCGTATCCGTGAATTCCGCTCAATGGTTGCGGCTCTGAATAAAGCGGGTTTGCGCGTGATTATGGACGTGGTTTACAACCACACCAGCGGTGCATTGCTGAGTGATACGTCGGTGCTGGACAAAGTGGTTCCAGGTTATTACCACCGTTTAAATGCGCAGGGCGATATTGAAAGAAGTACCTGCTGTGAAAATACCGCCAGTGAAAATGTGATGATGGAAAAGCTGATGCGCGATTCAATCCGCACTTGGGCTACGGCTTACAAAGTCGATGGCTTCCGCTATGACATTATGGGGCATCACACCAAAGACAATATCGTCAGTATTAAAAATGACATTCAATCACTGACTGTTAATGCGGATGGTGTTGATGGAAAATCAATTTATTTTTATGGCGAGGGTTGGAATTTTGGTGAAGTACAAAACGATGCCCGTTTTGTACAGGCTCGCATCGGCAATATGAGTGGCACCGGCGTAGGCACCTTTAATAATTTTATTCGCGATGCCGTGCGCGGTGGTGGGCCATTTGATTCCGGTATTGCGCATATCCAAAACCAAAGTTTTATCAACGGTTTGTATCTGGACCCTAACGCCGAAAACTCGGCAAGCGCTGCTGCCAAAGAAAATTTACTCAAGCAAACCGATATGCTGAAAGCAACACTCGCCGGAAGTTTGAAAGAATTTTCGTTGGTGGATTACACCGGTAAAACCCAAAAAGCATCGGCAATTGACGGCGCTGGTTATACGCTGGATCCGCAAGAAACCATTAACTATATCGAAGCACATGACAACGAAACCCTGTTCGATATGATCCAATACAAAGCGCCATTGGCAACCAGCATGGCCGACCGTGTGCGTATGCAACATCTTGGCAACGCGCTTGTATTGTTTGCCCAGGGCGTTCCGTTTTTGCATGCCGGGCAGGAAATGCTGCGTTCCAAATCGACTGACCGCAACAGCTATGATGCAGGCGATTGGTTTAACTTGCTGGATTTCACCTATCAGCAAAATGGATGGGGGCGTGGTTTGCCACTGAAAGGCGACAACCAGCAAAACTGGAATGAGTCACGTTTATTATTGGCGAATCCGGCATTGAAGCCTGCTCCGGCAGATATCAGCACCGCGCTGGAGCGCACATTGGAATTATTGGCTATCCGCAAAAGTTCAAAACTGTTCCGCTTGGAAACGTCAGCGCAAATTCAGGAGCAAGTAAAGTTTTATAACAATGGTGCTAATCAAGTTCCCGGTGTAATCGCTATGTTGTTGAGCGATAGCAAGGCGAATCTTGACCCTGATGCGGAAATGATTCTGGTGTTGTTTAACGCAAATGTCACGGCCAAAACCTTGACCTTGAGTGAGTTGAAAAAATCCGATTTCGCTCTGCATCCGGTGCAAAAGAAGTCGAAAGATAAACGACTGAACGATGTCAAAATCAATCCTGCCAAAGGTGAATTCACCGTGCCAGCAAGGTCGGTTGTTGTATTGGTCTCAAAAAAAAAGTCACTAGGAGATGATGCCCCCGCAACTCCTGAGACTCCGGGCAAACCGGGCGGGGGTAGTCTGGATGCATGGTTGTGCAGCATGCTGGTTTTGCTGATGCTTCCCTGCAGCCGGAGATTTACAAACAATTAATCGGCTTCAGGCTCCAGAGTGGATTGCTGAATTTATAGCGGAATCCACAGCTGAACCGATAATCTTCTGGTGTGAATAACACTTCTTTAAAAAGCGCAGCTAGTCTGCGCTTTTTTTATGCTTACGCAGTTTGGGTTTTGAGCCGCTATACTCTCATCGTTTAATCAACGGGGATTGTGTTGTTGCAATCCACAATAAGCGGATTCTCTAAAGGACTCTAATGTGCGTATCAATCGCTTCTGGTTATTAACAGTTTCTGGTGTTATTGGCAGTTGTCTGTCTTTGTCGGCGCAGGTATTTGCCCATGCCGAGCACGATAAAGCCCGTTATGTGGCAGAAACAGGAAAGGATGAAGGGCGCTGCGACCAAATTGCATCCCCCTGCAAAACCATCGCATATGCAGCCAGGCAAGCGGGCAAAGGCGACCGCATTTTAGTGGCGGAAGGCCGTTATGAAATTACCGATATGGATTCGGTTTTTTATCTCAGCTCTACCGTTGTACCGGTTTTCGGTGGTTATCAGCAAAAAACATTTCAAAAAACAGCACCGCAAACGGACGCGACTAATAAATCGATATTGATTGGTGTGCCTGCGCAATTTGCACAGGGGTTGGCGGAAAAAGGTTTTACCGTTATCACTGATACCAAAGGCTTGAATCGCGAGCAGCAACAATACCTGCAAGCAAAACAATCGCAATTAAGCGCAATGGCAGAAGCGCAAACGGCTGTGCCTTGTGTGAACGGAAAAGCGGGTGAGTTTAGTTGCACTAATCTTGATTTGCTTGCGCATGTGCCGTTATCAAGTTTGGGTAATAGCGGCTCCAATGGCAATGATATTTGGGGCCACTACGATCTTAACGACGGGCGCGAATATGCATTAGTAGGGCTCACTAACGGCGTGAGCGTTGTGGAAGTTAGCGACCCGGTGAATCCGCGCGTAATGAGCTTTATTGCAAGCCAAAATACTGTCTGGCGCGATATCAAAACCTATCAGTTTTACGATAACAGCTTACGCCGTTGGATGAGTTACGCTTATGTCACTGCCGATGCCGCGAGCGTCGGCACTATGATCCTGGATTTAAACCAGTTGCCACAAACGGTTGTTGTGGCATCCAGTGAAAAAACCGATACCAGTGCGCACAATATTTATATCAGCAATGTGGATTATTCCACCGGTGTAGCGCTGACAGGAAAGACGGCGTATATGCATGTGGCCGGTAGCGATAAACAAGGCGGTGCATTTAATTCTTACTCGCTGGCTGATCCGCTAAAACCCGCAGCGATTTATAAAAATAATGCAACTGCACCGCGTGTTTGGTACAGCCATGATGTGTCATCGCTGTGGATTACCGATGAACGTCGCGCGCAATGCGTAGACACAAATAATAATTGTGATGTGATGCTGGATTACAACGAAGATGAAATTTATCTGTGGGATAAAACCAATAGCGCAGCCCCGACAAATTTATCGCGCACGTTATATCCCTATATTTCTTATGTGCACTCCGGTTGGTGGACGGAAGATAAACGTTTTATTTCTGTTCACGATGAACTGGATGAAATCAATTATTCGCTGAATACGCGTGTGCGCTTTTTTTCTATCAACAATTTGCGCGCACCGGAATTAGTGGGTGAATATATTGGCCCGACGCCAGCGATTGATCACAACGGTTATACGCGCGGCAACCGTTACTATATTTCCAATTACGAGCGTGGTTTGGTGGTGTTGGATATTACTGATCCACGCAACCCCAAAGAAGTCGGTTTTTTCGATACCTATCCGCTCACTAATTCGGCCGCTTTCAATGGTGCATGGGGAACCTATCCGTTTTTACCCAGCGGCAATATTTTGGTAAACGATATTAACAGCGGGTTATATGTGATTCGCGATAACACAGCAAGCGCGGAAGGCAATGCAGCATTTTCTGTTTCGCATATCAATGCAAAAGAAGGTGAAAGCATTCAAATAGCCATTCATCGAACCGGCGGCAGTAAAGGCAGAGTAGAAGTCTTTTATGAAACGCAAACCGGTAATGCCGATCAGAATGATTTCACCACAGTTAATGGCAGCGTTGAATGGCAGGATGGTGATGCGAGTGAAAAATTAATTTCCATTCCCATCACCGCCGACGGCGAAGGCAACGAATATTCAGAGCGCTTTTTTTTGCGCTTGTATAATCCCCGCAATGGCCTTTCACTGGCATCGCCCAATATGATGCAAATAGTAATTGCAGATAAACCCGATGAGCCAGTAACAGGCTCGTCATCTGCAGCATCATCAGCCAATAATACGTCGGCCAACAATTCAGTGGCAGCAAGTGCACCTGCATCCGCAGCTAAATCCGGCGGTGGAGGTGGTTCGTTATCGTTTTATGTTTTGGCGCTGCTGTTGTGTTTGGCGCATGTGAATCCCAAAAGGTGTGTGAATGGCAATCGAAATCGAACGTAAATTTTTAGTTATTGGCGATGCTTGGCGCAGTGCGCCTGCGGTGTTTTATTCGCAGGGATATTTAAACCGCGACAAAGCGCGCACGGTGCGTGTGCGTATTGCGGGGGATGAGGCGTTTCTGACGATCAAGGGGCAATCGGTGGGGATGAGCCGTGCGGAGTTTGAATACCCGATTCCGGTATGGGATGCGCGAGACTTATTGACCTTGTGCGAGCAACCCTTAATTGAAAAGTATCGCCGCAAAATCCTTCATGCAGGGTTTGTGTGGGAGGTGGATGAATTTGTGGGCGATAACGCAGGCTTGGTAGTCGCAGAAATTGAATTGCCAGCGGAGGATTGCGTGTTTGATAAGCCTGAGTGGGTTGGGGAGGAGGTGACCAACGATGCACGCTATTTCAACTCCAACTTATCGCGCTTGCCGTTCAACCAGTGGCATAAATAGCTATTTTCTATTGATTGTATCGAATCTATTTTCTTTGATAATGATTATTGCTTGCCTATGATGAATCCATGGGCTGATAAGTCATCAGCTGCCGACATTAACACCGGATTATTGAGGATTTCATCATGGCCAAGACAGCAACCTTCGCCGTAGTGCATTTCAGCGTGGCCTTCACTGTGGGCTACGCCTTAACCGGAAGTATCGTGGTAGGTGGTGCGCTGGCGTTGATTGAGCCCGCCATCAACACCGTTGCTTTCTACTTCCACGAATTGGGTTGGAAGAAATACGAAGAAAACAAAGAGGCGATTCAGGAGGCCTTGGCAAACAGTGTCTAGCGGCTTTTTTGCCGCAAGCAACGACACTCATCAGGCAACACCAATCAAGCTACGACACCAATCAATAGCCAGACAACAAGACAGACTGACAATAAAAAACGGCCTGCTGGGTTACCGGCAGGCCGTTCTTAATTGGGCATGAACAAATCAGTTGGAGAGATCGTTGTTTTCGTTGGCTTGTTCGCGCTCTTCACTGCGTTTTTTCACCATCCGCCCAAAAAACAAACCGGCTTCAAATAGCATCCACATCGGAATGGCCAGCATAGTTTGGGAAAATACATCCGGTGGTGTGAGCAGCATGCCTACGACAAAACATCCGACGACGATATAGCGGCGCTTCTCGGCCAAACCTTCAGGTGTAACCACGCCGGCGTGGATCAGCAGCACTGTCGCGACTGGAATCTCAAATGCAAAGCCGAAAGCAAAGAACATATGCAGCACCAGATCGAGATACTTGGTGATGTCGGTCATTGTGCTTACGCCTTGCAGTTCAATCCCCATGGTGAAATTGAACAACATCGGCAAGACCAGAAAGTAGGCGAATGCCATGCCGGTAAAGAACAGCATCACGCTTGAGAACAGCAGCGGCGCGGCTAATTGTTTTTCGTGCTTGTAAAGGCCGGGGGCGATGAAGGCCCATATCTGGTAGAGGATAAAGGGCACGGCAATGAAAAGTGATAGATAAAACGTGAGTTTTAACGGCGTTAAAAACGGCGATATCACATCGGTTGCAATCATGTGCGTGCCTGCAGGCAGTACCGCTTGCAAGGGCGCAGAGATGATCGCGTAGATGTCTGTTGCAAACGGAAACAGGCAGGCAAATACCGCGAGTAAAAAATAAATGATATGCAGCAGGCGCGTGCGCAGCTCGATCAGATGCTGCACCAGCGGTTGTTCTTTATCGGATGATGGGTTCATGCGTACTTAATTGCCCGTACCGGATTTGGACGTGGTGGTCGAGGTTTCTGTAGCAGATGGTGCTGGCACAGGTTTTACCTCGTCGATGTGCGCGTGATCGGGTAATTCCTCTGGCGGGCCGTATTGCTGCGCGCGCGCGGGTGTTTGCTCTGCCGGATTGATGCTAGCTGCCTGTTCTGCCTCACGCATACTCTGTTCAAGTTGCAAACGGGTAGCCTCCAGATTTTGCATGATTTCTTCGTTGTGCAGTTGGCGGCGGATATCGTCCGCGCCTATCTGCCGTTCGATTTCTTCACGGGTATCGCGCAGGCTGCGCTTCAGTCGGCCGATCCACAGACCCACTGTGCGCACGGTACCCGGTAGTTGCTCGGGGCCGATAACCACCAGAGCAACAATCAGGCAAACCAGCAGCTCGGTAAAACCAATATCAAACACGTGTTAAACCTTGGTGTTGTTCTGGTCAACTTTGTCGCCAGCAGCGGTGGCGCTAGTGGTCTTTTGATCAAGACTTTTGGGATCCATTTTTTGCGCAGGATCTTCTTCGTCTTTTTTGGCTTCATCGTTGTTCATCGAGCTTTTGAAGCCTTTGATCATGCTGCCCAAATCACTGCCCAAACTGCGCAGGCGTTTGGTGCCAAACAACATCACGACAATTGCCAGAATAATCAGGAGTTGCCAAATACTGATACCGCTAATACCCATGATAAATACCCTCAAAACATACGGTGTTGGTTACTGTGGAGTGCGTGACGCTTTTTCGTCGTGGCCCGACACATCAAAGCGGCGCGCTAGTTCATTTAATACAGCATCGGCATTGGTGCCGAGGTGCGACAACATCACCAGACTATGGAACCACAAATCTGCAGTTTCATAGATCAGGTCAGTATTATCGCCACTGGCTTGAGCATCCTTCGCGGCCAAAATTGTTTCAGTGCATTCCTCGCCGACTTTTTCCAAAATTTTATTCAGCCCTTTTTGATGCAGGCTGGCAACGTAGGAAGTTTCAGCGGCAGCATTGTTTTTGCGCGCTTCGAGGATGACCGTCAGTTGCTGGAGAATATCGTTGCTCATGTACAGCTCTTGGTTGGGATAGGTTGCGAATAAATAAGTTTGATGAAGACTACTGCGAGTAAATCGTCGCCGGATCTTTCAATACGGGCTCAACTGTTTGCCATTCACCGTCTTTGAGTACGCGATAAAAGCAAGATTCCCGACCAGTATGGCAGGCAATGCCCCCCAGTTGTTCGACTTGCAAGACAATCACGTCTTCATCGCAATCCAGACGGATCTCGTGCAATTTCTGGATGTGGCCCGAGGTTTCGCCCTTGTGCCAAAGCTGGTTGCGTGAGCGCGACCAGTAAACGGCTTCGCCACGTTCGGCAGATAGTTGCAGTGACTCGCGGTTCATCCAGGCCATCATCAAGATACGGCCGGATTTAGCATCCTGGGCAATAGCGGGAACCAAACCATCGCTGTTCCAGTTAACGGTGTCTAACCAATTACTCATAGTTTACTCGGTAGAATCTCATGCCAGATTTTGCGCACGCAATGCTTTCATCAGGTTAGCGCGCAAATGTTGCAAATTGACGGTGCCGATAATGGCACTGGTGACTCCTGCATGTGCGTAGGCAAAATCAAATGCGCCCTGGATAGGGTCTGGTTCGGGGGCATTGGCACCATGGAAGGCCTGCGCCGCGCCCTGAACGGGGGATGCATCATGGCAGATATGGCCGCTGGCGAGAACCTTTTTTAGTAAAACAGCAGTGTCATGTTGCGCAGATTTTGCGATAACTGGCTCTTCTGCCAAGTGCCCGGGATTGTAGGTGAGCATCACCGCATCACACAGCTCCGCAGCTAACATGCCGCCCTTCAGGGTTTTGCTGGAGATACCAAACGCGCGGATCCAGCCTTCCTGCTTGAGCTGCTGCAGAGTGTGGATAACCGGTGTTTGGGTGAGTATTTCCATGTCCTTGCCATCGGAGTGGATCAGTACCAGATCCAGGTAATCCGTGCGCAGACGGCGCATGGAGCGCTCCACACTCAAGCGCGTGTGTTTGGCGCTGTAATCGAAGTAGGATTTGCCCTCGCCGGAGAATTTATCGGCCTCGAACTCCTCGCCCACTTTGGTGGAGATCACCCAGTTTTTGCGCTCCTTGCGCAGTAGCTCGCCCAAGCGCTCCTCGCTGTAGCCATAAGCGGGGGCAGTATCTACCAGGTTCACGCCCATATCGCGCGCGCAGGCGAGCAGGTCGCGCAGGGTTTCATCGCTGGGCAGCTCAAACGGGGCGGGGTACTTCAGGCTTTGGTTGCGGCCAAATTTGACGGTGCCCAAGCCCAGGGTGCTGATCTCTATGTCGGTACGCCCGAGGCGTTTACGCGGCATCATGATTCGTCGTCCTCATCATCCGGTTCGCGAAAGCGCGATGCCAGCGCCTCCTCTGCAGTCATCGCCGGTGGAAACGCTTCATCCCATGGCGTTTTGGCTGGCTCGGCATAGGCTAAATAATCGTGCAGATTGGTCATGGGCTCATGAGTAGTTTGAGTGGCAGGTTGGATGCCTGCTGCCTGCAATCGTTCAAGCGCCTGATTGGCAAGATTAGGTGCCAGCGTCAGTTTGGTAGGCCAGCCGACCAGCACATTGGCAGCGCCTTCAGCGGCGGCGATAAACGCGTTATCCGGCCGCACAAAACCGGGCTGGAGCGGTTCGGCACGGTCGATCCGCAAGGTCGCCCATTCAGATGTGTCCAGATTCACCCAGGGAATCAGCTCGCGCAGCTCTGCTTGCGCCAAGGCGATGAGTTCATCGCTTGCCATTTGTGCGCCTTTCTCTGCAAGGCTGCCACCCAGATACCACACATGGGTTCCATCGGGCAGGCGATGGCTGGAAATCGTCAAGCGTGGTGTCGTTTCATGCCCTAGACAGTGACCATAAAAATCAAATGGATGGTGATGTTTGACCATGACCTGCTGCAGTGGGCGCAGTTGCATGGCTGGGCTGTTGAGCCCGATTTGCTGCAGCAGCGCTGCGTTGCCTTTGCCTGCCGTAAAAATGAATTGCTGTGCGCGCAAGTGAATCGAATGGGTTGGCGTTTGGATGCGCAGGCTCACTACGCCCGCATTGTCTTTCTCCAGTTGCGCATTGTCCCAATCAATCAAAAACGCATTGCCTTCGATATTGTGGGCAAGGTTGGCGACCAGGCTGGGGGTGTCGATAACCAAGTCTTCCAAGCGATAAAGGCTGCCGCTGAAATGGTTATTGCGCAGCAGCGGCGGGCGGCGATCCGGATGAACCGGGTCGATGCGGCCGCGGGTAATTTTACTGGCGAGAAAACAGGTCAATTTGCTGCCCAGGTCATCGCCCGACCACATAAAAAAATGGTCGCTCAGGATGCGGGTATGGCGCAGGTCAACATCGCCCTCACCGCACAAGCACGCACGCCAGTGACGGGGCATATCGGCAATCGCTTCCGATGCTCCGGTCAGTGCGCCTGCCAGGGTATATTTCATACCGCCGTGGATCATGCCTTGTGAGGCGAGCGTTTGGTCGCTGCCCAAGGCCTTGGATTCCAATACAGCCACACTGAAACCTGCCGCTTTGGCGCGATTGGCGAGCCAAAGACCGGCTACGCCGCCGCCGATAATGGCGAGATCAAGGTTTACAGTGAGTGTTGCCTGAGTCATTGGTAATAATTGATCCGTATCAGCCGCTATAACGATAACGGCAAGTAAACACAAAAGCGGCGCAGTATAAGCGTTTCGCGCATGAATTACCCTTGCGGTGGCAGCGGGTTCTACTGCTAATATGCGTAAAATTTTTTAAAGGCTTGTTCATTACAATGTCATTCACGTTGTTGTTAACCGATGTAATTTCTCCCTTGGGTAAGGCGCTGGAGCATGAGCTAGAGCGCGAACCCTTCAAACTACTTATGCCATCGGCTGCAGAGTTGGATTGGTCGAATCCCCTTGGGCTTGCTGATTACATCGATAAACATAAACCGGATTTGGTGATTAACACCTGTGGTTGGGAGGAGGCTTACCACAGTGGTGGTCAATCGCTGCTGTTATCCAGTACTGCCTTGTTGGCTGAACATTGCGGTGCGCGCAATATCCCGCTGATTCACTTCTCCAGCTACAGCGTATTTGGCGGCGATGGCAAAGGCACCCATAGCGAAAAAGACGAAGTGTCGCCGCTTAATGAAACGGGTAATGCGTTTGCGGAAGCTGAGCGGATGATTGTACAAAAGCTGGAAAAGCACATTGTGTTGCGCTTGAGTTGGGTGATTGGTGCCTATGGCGATAACTTGCTTACTCGCTTACTCAGTGCATTTTTGGCCGGGGCATCGGTCAGTGTAAACCGCCGTTTACGCGGTGCGCCTACGGCGTTATCGGATGCTGCACGTGTCGCCGTCGCGATGGCCAAGCAAATCCAGTGCGGGGCGGAAAATTGGGGTGTGATGCACTATTGCAGCAGCGATGCCTGTACCGAAGACGAATTCGCCGAAAACCTCCTTCAGCTTCTCATCCAGCAACAATTACTCACCGCCGAACCCAGTCTCACGCTCGAAGACAGCGAACCCATCGATGAACCACTCAGCGCCATTCTCGGCTGCCGCCGCGCGCGCGATTACTTTGGAATCCAGTCGCGCTCCTGGCGCCCGAGTTTATTGCCGCTGGTGAAGCAGTGGTTGCATAACCGCGAGCAGATTAAAGCGGCGAAGTAGGTTTTTACTCAGTAGTGATAGCGCAATTGCGCTATCAGCAATCCGCTTTCACTGACTTTATAAATTAATCGATGCTCGTCGTTGATGCGGCGCGACCAATAGCTTGCCAGCGCGTGTTTGAGTGGTTCAGGTTTGCCAATTCCGGAGAAAGGTTGACGTTGAATTTCCCTGATTAATGTGTTGATCCGCTCAAGTGTTTTGCTGTCACTTTTTTGCCAGAACAGATAGTCATCCCAGGCTTGCTCTGAAAAAATCAGTTTCATTACAAAAGTGTCCGTTCAGTGCCTTTTGCTTCCTCAAGTTGAGCTATTGCTGCCATTAGCCGTTGAGCGTTTTTAGGGCTTTTAAGCAAATAGGCGGTTTCTTCCATAGATTTATAATCATCTAGAGAGATCATCACCACGGATTGTTGTCCATTGCGGGTAATAATGAGTGGTTCGTGGTTCTCGCATACCTTGTCCATGGTGGTGGCAAGGTTGGCGCGCGCAGTGGTGTAGGTGATAGCGTCCATAAAGGCCTCGATAAATATGTACATGATAATGTACAGGTTGTCATGGGGGCTGTCGAGTAGAGGCTAACACCGGGGGTCATAAAAAAACCGCG
>NZ_KQ236688.1:326413-401138 GCF_001183545.1 Cellvibrio sp. pealriver | reverse complement strand
AGCATCCGCAAATGTATTGGATGCAAATTGAAAATTAAACGCGGCATCTTCTGTCGCATTTTGGTTGGGAATGATGTTCGCAACGGTGGGTGCATCATTCACATTTGCGACGGTAATTGTGAAGGTGTCGGTGACAGTTCCACCGTTGCCATCATCGGCGGTCACATCAATCGTGAGAGTACCTACATCACTGTTGGCAGGTGTACCGCTGAATGTGCGTGTAACAGGATCAAAACTCAGCCACGCCGGTAAACCACCGCCACCGTTTAATTGTGCTGAGTACGTCAGTGTTGCTCCCGCATCCACATCGGCAAACGTATTGGCGGCAAATTGAAAATTAAACGCAACATCTTCTGTCGCATTTTGGTCTGGAATGATGTTCGCAACCGTGGGCGCGTCATTCACATTTGCGACAGTAAGCGTGAAGGTATCGGTGACAGTTCCACCGTTGCCATCATTCGCGGTTACATCAATTGTGAGCGTGCCTACATCACCATTAGCAGGTGTGCCGCTGAATGTGCGAGTAGCGGAATCAAAACTCAACCACGCTGGTAAACCGCCGCCGCCATTTAATTGCGCGGAATATGTCAGCGAATCAAGCTCAGCATCCGCAAATGTATTGGATGCAAATTGAAAATTAAACGCAGCATCTTCTGTCGCATTTTGGTCTGGAATGATGTTCGCAACGGTGGGCGCATCATTCGCAGCATTGACGGTGATATTGACGGTATCGGTATCGGTCAATGTGCCGCCACTACCGGTATTACCCTGGTCACTGGTGGTGATACTCAAGACCGCCCCGCCATTGAAGTTGGCAGTCGGGTTGAAGGTCAGGTTATTCAGCGCGGTGTTGATGTCTGCGAGTGTGCCTGTGAATACCATCGTAGTATCGGCAGTGCCATCGCCGGTAGTAAATGCCAATCCGCCCGTGCCACCCAGAGTCAGTGTGCCATTGGTTACTGACAGCGTAACTTCCAACGTACCGCCACCTGCATCGGGATCAGCAATCTGGATTTGGGTCGCACCGGTAAATACCAGCGCTGTGTCTTCGTTGGTAGATTGCGCGCCCGGTACTGTGTTGACCGGAGCATCGTTGGCCGCAGTAACATCAAAGGTAATGGTGTTGGCAACAGGATCGAGGTTTACACCACCATTAGCAGTGCCGCCATTGTCCTGCACCTGAAAGGTAAAACTACTGTAGCCAGCGCCGTTGGCGTTTGCCGCCGGGGTGTATACCAACAAGCCAGAATTGATGTCTGCCGCTGCAACCGTTTGCCCCGCCGTCACCGCTACACCACTCAGGGTAAGGCTACCAACAGCAGGCAGGGTGGTAATTCGCACAGCCAGCAAGCTATTGGCTGGAGAGTCATTCGCGTCTGAAAAGCCAAAGTCGGCAGCGGTAAAGATGTGGCTGCCGTCTTCGTTGATCACAATAGTATCGTCGCTGCCGTCGGGCGCATCGTTGGCCGAATTGACGGTAATGTTGACAGTATCGGTATCGGTCAATGTGCCGCCACTACCGGTATTACCCAAATCACTGGTCGTTAACGATAAAACGGCAGCGCCGCTGTAATTGGATGTTGGATTAAACGTTAAAGTCGCAAGTGCAGTATTGATGTCACTCTTGGTTCCGGTAAATACCAATGTTGAATCTGCAGTGCCATCACCCGTGGTGAAACTTAATCCGCTTGTTCCCGCGAGAGTTAAGGTGCCGTTTGTCACCGATAAGGTAATTTCCAGATTCCCACCACCCACATCCAGATCATCAACCTGAATGCGATTACCATTTCCTGAACTAAACACCAGAGCGGTATCTTCACTCGTGACTTGCGCACCGGGAACATCATTCTCAGGCGCATCGTTAACGGCGGTAATGTTGATAGTGGCCGTATCGTCACTTGATAAACTACCGTCACTGGCACTGACTGTCAGCAAGCGCGTCGCAACAGGTGTATCGCCAGACAGTCGGTAGGTAAGTGTGCCGCCGTTGTTGCCAGCAAACAAATCATTCAGTTGCGCTGCAGTACCGCTGAGGATCAATGTATCGGTATTAATACCGGATACGATATTGACACCGGTTGTACCTACGGTTGCTGCAAGATTGCTATTACTGCCTGCACCGGTAATCGTGATAGTCAACGCAGAACTGTCTACATCAGCAACGCTAATACCCGTGCCGTGCAAATCAATCCATGTCTGTTCATCTGCGTAGTAATCGGTGGGTGTAATAACTACGCTGGGAGCATCGTTAATTGCATTAACAGTGATATTGACGGTATCGGTATCGGTCAACGTGCCGCCACTACCGCTGTTGCCTTGGTCACTGGTGGTGATGGTCAATACTGCCGCACCATGGAAGTTGGCAGTGGGGTTGAAGGTCAGGTTATTCAGCGCGGTGTTGATGTCTGCGAGGGTACCCGTGAACACCATCGTAGTATCGGCAGCGCCACTGCCGGTAGTAAATGCCAATCCGCCCGTGCCACCCAGAGTGAGTGTGCCATTGGTTACTGAAAGCGTAACTTCCAGCGTACCGCCACCTACATCGGGATCAGCAATCTGGATTTGGGTCGCACCGGTAAATACCAGCGCCGTATCTTCGTTGGTAGATTGCGCACCCGGTACTGTGTTGACCGGAGCATCGTTGGCCGCAGTAACATCAAAGGTAATGGTGTTGGCAACAGGATCGAGGTTTACACCACCATTAGCAGTGCCACCATTGTCCTGCACCTGAAAGGTAAAACTGCTGTAACTCGCGCCGTTTGCGTTAGCCGCTGGGGTGTATACCAGCAAGCCGGAATTGATGTCTGCCACTGCAACCGTTTGCCCCGCTGTCACCGCTACCCCACTCAGGGTAAGGCTACCAACCGCAGGCAGGGTGGTAATTCGCACCGCAAGCAAGCTATTGGCCGGAGCATCATTCGCGTCTGAAAAACCAAAGTCGGCAGCGGTAAAGGTGTGACTGCCGTCTTCGTTGATCAAGATAGTATCGTCGCTGCCATCGGGAGCATCGTTAACTGCATTAACAGTGATATTGACGGTATCCGTATCGGTCAATGTGCCGCCACTACCGCTGTTGCCTTGGTCACTGGTGGTGATGCTCAAGACCGCTCCGCCATTGAAGTTGGCAGTCGGGTTGAAGGTCAGGTTATTCAGCGCGGTGTTGATGTCTGCGAGGGTGCCTGTGAACACCATCGTAGTATCGGCAGTGCCACTGCCGGTAGTAAATGCCAATCCGCCCGTGCCACCCAGAGTCAGGGTGCCATTAGTTACTGAAAGCGTAACTTCCAGCGTACCGCCACCTGCATCGGGATCAGCAATCTGGATTTGGGTCGCACCGGTAAATACCAACGCCGTATCTTCGTTGGTGGATTGCGCACCCGGTACTGTGTTGACCGGAGCATCGTTGGCAGCGGTGATGTTGATAGTGGCGGTATCATTACCAGAAAGTGATCCATCACTAGCGGTAATGGTCAGCGTGGAAGTGGCGGGTGGCGCATCGTCTGCCATGCGATACGTCAGGGTGCCGCCATTGTTGCCCGCCAATAAATTATTAAGCTGCGCGGCGGTGCCAGTCAGCACCAGGCTGTTGGTGCCGTTCCCCGACGAGATCACAACACCCGTTGTTCCGACTGATGCCGTCAGCTCACTGCCCGCACCTGTCGCGGATACTGTAATGGTCAGAGGGTCACCATCCACATCCGCGACGCTGATACCGGTACCCTGCAGGTTGATGGTCTGCTGTTCGTTGGCGTAATAATCTGTTGGAGTGATGGTCAGGGTGGGAGCATCGTTGGCCGCAGTAACATCAAAGGTAATGGTGTTCGCAACAGGGTCGAGGTTTACACCACCATTAGCAGTGCCACCATTGTCCTGTACCTGAAAGGTAAAACTGCTGTAACTCGCGCCGTTTGCGTTAGCCGCCGGGGTGTATACCAACAAGCCGGAATTGATGTCTGCCACTGCAACCGTTTGCCCCGCCGTCACCGCTACCCCACTCAGGGTAAGGCTACCAACAGCAGGTATGGTAGTGATTTGCACCGCAAGCAAGCTATTGGCCGGAGAGTCATTCGCGTCGGAAAAGCCAAAGTCGGCAGCGGTAAAGGTGTGGCTGCCATCTTCGTTGATCACGATAGTATCGTCGCTGCCATCGGGCGCATCGTTAACGGAATTGACGGTAATGTTGACGGTATCGGTATCACTTTGCGCACCACCAGTACCTGAGTTACCCAAATCATTGGTCACGATACTTAAAGTATCAGCTCCATTGAAATGGGCATCGGGGGTATAGGTCAGGCTCGCCAAGGCGGTATTAATGTTAGCGACTGAGCCCCTGAACACCATCGTAGTGTCGCTTGTGCCATCACCGGTAAAAAACGTCAGGTTCGCCGTACCACCCAAAGTTAATACACCATTGGAGACACTTAAGGTTACTTGCACATCGGACGACAGTGCATCGGGGTCGGCAATCTGGATTTGGGTCGCACCGGTGAATACCAGCGCCGTGTCTTCATTGGTCGATTGTGCACCCGGCACTGTGTTAACAGGAGCATCGTTGACCGTTGCAGAGACGACTATGTTGAATTCGTCCGGCGTTGCTGATTCAAGGCCGGTATTATCAGTCGCGTACAACCTGATAGTGATAGTGCCTGCATCAGCATTGGTAGGCGTACCGCTGAAGGTGCGGGTTGCGGAATCGAAGGATAGCCAGCCCGTGGTTGATAATGGGCTTCCGTCCGCCAGAGTGGCGCGATAGCTCACCACTGAACCACCCACATCCGGATCGGCAAATATGGGAGAGGCCTCATTGAAGGCTGGGAATTGATAGGAAAAAGCGGTAAACCCGAAGGCGGCCTGATCGGCAATTGGGTTTAGCACAAACGGCGCTTCATCCAGCGGATCCACCGTCAGGGTGAAATCGTCTGTCACACTCAAGCCACCTGCATCCATCGCTGTCACACGGATGTTAAGGGTTCCTACATCACCATCATCCGGAACACCGCTAAAAACACCAGTAACTGAGTCCAGCTGAAGCCATGCCGGAAGAGGAGCGCCACCAACCAATATCGCGCTATAAGTCAGCGCTCCACCTTCGGGATCACTAAAAGTGTTGCCTGGAATAGGAAAATTTAAGGCACTTCCTTCAGTGACAGACTGGTCGGCAATCGGGTTAGCCACCGTCGGCGCATCATTCACGCCGGTGATATTGATGGTGGCCGAATCATTCGCCGACAAGCTTCCATCACTGGCCGATATGGTGAGGGTTTCGGTTGCAGGGGGAGCATCACCTGAATACCGGTAAGTTAAGGTGCCCCCGTTGTTGCCGATGAATAAGTTATTCAGTTGGGTCGATGTCCCTGTCAGTACCAGCGAGTTGGTACCGTTACCGGACGAAATCACCACACCCGTAGTGCCCAATGCAGCCGTCAGCTCACTGAGAGCCAAGGGTGCTGAAATAGTGATGGTAAGTGAGTCGCCATCGGAATCATTTACAAATATTCCGGTACCGTGCAAATCCAGCAGGACTTGCTCGTTTACTGAATAGCTCGCCTCGGTAATCGTCGCGGTAGGGGCATCGTTGGTGTTGTTGACGCTGATTGAAATATTGTCCTGATCCTGCAAACCACCGCCAAGTCCAAGGTCTTTGGTGGTGATGCTGATCGTATCGCCACCTGTGAAGCCATTGGATGGTGTGTAGGTGATCGTCGCCAGTGCAGCATTGACTTCGCTGACAGAGCCACGAAACACCATATGGTAATCTTCAAAACCATCATTAGAGGTGAACTTGAGCCCTGTGGTTTGCCCAAGGGTAAGTGAGCCCTGCCCACTGGTAAGCGTTACTTCTACATCGTTTGGAAATGCATCAGCATCGGCAATTTGTATGCGGTTGCCATACAAATTACTGAAAATTAATGGTGTGTTCTGGTTGGTCGATTGTGCTCCGGGTACTGTGTTGACCGGTGCCTGGTTATTGCCGTCGTTGTAGGACACCAAAATATTCAGGTCATTGGCACTATTACCCGTGCCATTGACGATCATTTCAGAGTTGTTCCAGGCATCGCTGCGATAGGCAACCGAGACCTTCCCATCGGCATTGTTAGTGGTGATTTTGACAATGTATGTCTGACTGTCATTGAGCGAGACGTTGCCGAAGTTGACGGTATACCAACCAAATGTGCCGTCCAATGCATTGGAGTTGAATGTTTGGCTGGCCAGTGGAGTTGCATCATTCCAGCCACCATCGAGCAATTGGATAGTGATGTCCTGATTGGCAGCACCCGGCTCCAGGCGCAGTTGCACGCTGAGTTGGTTGACCAGATAAGTCGCGCCGGGGCTGTCGTATAAGAACGATTGCCCTACACCGGTTGTAGACGATACCGCTTGTGCGTTAGTACCACCCTGAATGTTGATCCAGTTGCTGGTCGCCATTGCGTTGACCCACTGTTCTTGTGCCGCCGCACTGACCAGCAACGCGCTATCAATCTCACCCGAGCGGTATTCAAGATCCCAATCACCCCCAAGGGTTTTGTGACCGGTTGTGTCATCGCTGGCGGCAACGTCAGCATCGGTTAACTGCGCCATGCGTTCAATCAAGGCCTGACCGGTTGGATAGGCCGCCACATCACAGCCGTACAACAAAATATCGCCCGCCTCCCCCAGCGCCTTGCCCCAAGCGGCCAAATCATCTTCGTATCTAAACAGGGTGCTATCGGTCAGCCGGGTGTTGCCCAGCTCTACAGCACCGGCACTGCCGTGGGAAATAATGTGGATCGAACTGAGATTGCTGTATTGCGCCAGCGCCGAAGCAATTTGCTCTACACCGTCTGTTTGGGGGTCGAGGTAAACCACCGCAATCTTGTCGGCATCACTGCGGCTTTTTATGTCATCCACAATGGCTTCGTAGTCACTGACTGCCGTATCCACAAATACGACACTGGTGATCCCGGGTTCGCTTTCAGACGGTTGATCAAAGGGCGCGACATCAGACGTGTCGTTTTGGCTCGCCATCATTAAGGGCTGGTCTTGCAGATAGATGCTGGCCAGATCCACTTGCTCTGCCGCCTGCGCCAAATACTGGGCATCGGAATTGCCATCGTCAAAGACGGCGATATCCGCAGTGGCAGAAAACAGTAACCGGGGCTCAAGAGCCTCAATTAACGGACGACGATGGCGAGGTAGTTTGGACATGGATACCGAATTTATGAGTCGGACACCCGCCCTGGGCGACGCAGACAGAAATTATAAACACACGGAAACCCTACCCCGGGTTTCTTAAAGATCAAAAAACAACCTGATTTAATTATTTTGGCACATTTTTCAACTTATGTACTGCGCTATCAGGGTGTAATCAAAAATAATCTAACTCGCATGCAATACGGCACATGCCGGTAATTATCGGCTTATGGCAGATTGCGCACATCAAGCAGATTCAGGGTTACACCATCAAAACTCACCCGGCATTTCAAACCGCTGGGCAGCCGGTTATTGGGATTAGGAAACGACAGGCGGATACCAAAGGTATTGCTCGGCCCATCAATCACCTGATCAACCAGCGTCACCTCCGCTGTGTAGCTTCGCTCTGCTGTCGCAAGCTCTGGCACCACACTGGCTGTCATCCCCACTTTGACCTTGCCGTATAGGCTTGCCGGGGCAAATACCTCCACCCGCAAAGGGTCTAGCTGCGCCAACTTGAGTACCGGCTCAAAATCGATGTGCTCGCCCGGCTCTTTCATACGGTCAACCACGACACCGTCAATTGGGCTTACCAGCGTGCGGCGCTGTAAATCTGCCAGTGCACGCTTGTGTTCAAGCTCTGCCTGACGTTTGCGATCCAATGCCTGCTGCAACTGCTGCTGGGCGATGGCATGTTCGGTTTTCAGTTTGTCCAGCTCGGAAAAGGAGGCAGCCTTTTTTTCGTAGAGATCTTTAACCCGCTCCAGTGACCGGTTACTGAACTCCAGCGCCAGTTGCTGTGCCTGCACATCGCTGGTCAATTCAGCTTGCACACGGCGCAATTCGGCCGTTGCAGCCTCTAATCCGGCATCCAAACGCGCTAGTACATCACCTTTTTTCACCTGGTCGTTTTTATCGACCAATACTTCACTGATAACCCCCTCTACCGCACTGCTCATTTCCACAGTGACGGAGGGCTCAATGCGACAATTCAATTGCGCAGGTTCCTGGGTCTGCGCCCAAGCGCTACATGCCAGAAGCATGGAGGAACAAGACACTGCAACGCCTTTAAACATGGTTAACTCGATATATAAAAACAACTTGCTTATGAATATAGATTAAAAACTTCAACATCTACGGCTAACTTACGAAAAATGTTGGATAAACACCTGCTGTAACTTGCGATACCAACGACGCGCCAGCGGTTCAGACGGGTGCTGAAAACGCACATATACCCGCTCACCGTAGTGGCCTGACTGGACAAAGTCGCGCAACGCCACATCCAGTAAAAAGACTTTCTCGGCAACGCGCGTACCTGATGGCTGGTTGGCATCCACCGCCAAACGGCCACCACCCTGTGCACCCAACACAATGCTCGGCAACTCCTGTGTCGCAATAGGCGTCTGCGATAACAGCTGCGCCTGTATATCCTGCGATGGATTGCTCGCCAACCTTACACTGATACTATGGGTGGCCTGGCGTACGAGACCAACCTCCTGCTGCAGTAATGCCGCCCGCACCCGCACGGCATCCGGCTTTTCGATCAATGCCAACTCATCGCCCTGATGCAGATAGCTGCCAGGCAAATAATGCTGACGGGTAATACGAAAAATTCCCTCTGACGGACTACGCACCACCAGGTTTTGTACCCGCGTTTGCAGCAGAGCAACCTCGGCCTTGATGGCATTAAGGTCTTGCTCCAGCAGTTGCGCCTGGGGGCGGTCACTCACCCACGCCTGCTGGTAGCGCGCATCGTATTCACGTAAACGGGCTTGCTGCGACAACAACTGCGCGACCAGTGCGGGGTTATATAACCGCACCAATTCCTGCCCCTGCGTGACCGCCTCCCCGTTGGCTACCAATAATTGGGCAACTTCACCGCTGGATTCCACCTTCACCCGTGCTTCGTCCGGCAGCCAGAGCACCGCCTCAACAGAGGTGGATTGCGGCACAGGCACAAATACCAACCCCACCACCAACGCAGATGCACCGGCTGCTGTCACCGCTAACGCGCGCAGACGGTTGGCGGCGAGCTGTTTGTCACGCGCGACGTAATGCAGCGCTTTTAATGCAGGCCAAACCAGTTGGAAAAACACTAACCAACCGCCAACAACCAGCCCCAGGGTAGGGAAATAATTGGCGACCAATAAGATGATAAAAAACAGCATAAACAGGCGATACAAAAATGCCGCAATGCTGTATCCGGTAAAAATAATAGCTTCGCGGGTATTGGCAGCGGGCGAAAAAATCCCGCTCACACCATAAGCATAACGGCGCAATAAATAACTGAATTGTTGGTTGGAACGGGTGGCAAGATTGGGCAAGTCGCAGGCATCAGTCAGCAGGTGATAACCATCAAAGCGCATCAGCGGATTGCCATTGAAAAACAGCGTGGACACACTGCCGATAATGATGATGTTGTATAAAAAATCGCGCAGGAAACCGGTGCCGGAACCCGATGACAGTTGCAGCCACAACAACAGTGCAAGTGCCGCGAGAAACAACTCCACCGCCATACCCGCCGCGCTCACCATCAAGCGCTGGCGCTTGGAATAAAACCCCGTTGCAGCGCTGGCATCCACATAGGGTAGCGGTGTCCCGACCACAAACACCAAGCCACAATCGTTCACCTGTCCGCCCCAGACTTTGGTAAACAATCCGTGTCCCAATTCATGCAGGACTTTGAAAAAAGGATAGGTCAGCCAGAGCAATAATAAATTGGAGGGTGACAGCACGCGGTCAAGCTGGCTCTTGGTCAATTCACTCCAGTGATTACCTGCTTGCAGCAAAGCATAGCCAACCACCACCAACCAGATAACACCCATAGTGCGCGTAGCGAGCAAGCGCGCCAATGGCATGAGTTTATCGAGCAGTTTATCGGGGTTGCCGAGCGGGATATTCCAGGTGAGCGGGTTCATAAACAACCGCACCCAGCGCTGTTGCTTTTTCTGTTCACGCCGCGCAAATAATTCCTGGGTATTGGGCGGTAAATCGCACACCAATAAATCGGCGACGTGCAGGTACTGCAACAAATGGATCAGATCATCACGTGTGGGAATATCATCGGCCGATTCATAAAACTCTGCGTGACTCGCTGCCGCCAATACCTGCGCAAGCGAGTTATGCCCGTCCATCGCACTGATTAAACGCCATGCCGAAGGCGTGAGCCGGTGAAAACGACCGTTGCTTTTGTCTTGCAATATGTACCAAGGCTCACCGCTATAGTCGCGCCGTTGGATGTGAATATGGCGCGGCAACGAAGGCCGCAATGACTCAAGGCGTTGCCACATGGGATTCGCAGGTGCGGCGTGGGAATCAGGCGCTTGTACGTCCATCACCACACACTCAGGCGCAACCAACGCCACAGATCATGGAACCAGATCCAACCCAGCGCGCGCTTACCCACCGCTAACTTGCCACTGCCCGTCATACCGGGGCGCAGCGCATCCGATTCGCGTGCAAGCTCGGCCTCAACGCGAAAATAGTTGCGTCCATCGCGCACTTCACTGATCGGCGTAATGGATTTCACTGTCAGCGCAAAACGTTCATTGGGCAAACTGGTCAGTTTGACTTCGCCCTGCTGCCCCACTTGTACCGCCGCGATATCGCGTTCATCAACAAACAGTTGCAGCAGAAATCCGCTGGTTGCAGCGACTTCAAACAACAAGTCTCCCTGTTTTACCGGCGCGCCCTGGGTTTGCGATATGTCATCAGACACAACCATGCCATCCATAGGTGCCATGAGTTGGGTACGCTCTAATTGCTGATCCACCAAGCGCAGCTGGATACTCGCCTGATCCATTTGCGCACTGGCAATCGCCGCTTCCACGCGCTGGGAATTAGCGAGGGCGGTATCGTAGGTTTGGCGATATTGCTGTACCTGGCTCGCGAGCTTGCGCCGCTCCAAACGTAAATCGTCGTCGTTCATTTGCGCCAGCACAGCCCCCTTGGCCACCGTATCACCGGGGCGGACAAATACTTTCCCCAAATAACCGTCCTGCGGCGCTACTACCCAATGCTTCTCGGTGGTTTGCACGCTGGCATCGGCCGACAGGCGATACTCCACCGGCACAAACAACATCACCACAACTATCACCAACACCACGGCAGCCAGTTTGCCGCGCCAGGAGTCTTCACCAAACCAGCGCGATAACCGCCGGGCAACACGCCCTTTGACTCCCTGCCAGACACTGGCGGATGCCTGTTGTTGCAGCGCCACAATAGGGCCGGCGAAATGCAGCGCCTGCTGCACAAATGCACGCTGGGTGTCATCGAGCGATGCTTGCTTATCCAGCTCGATGGTAAGAGCGCCAATAATATGAGTGCCTCTGCGCAACAACAGCGTATGCACCGCACGCAAATGTTGCTGCTGTAATAATTGCTGATGCGCGCGATAGATAATGCCCTGTGAACTGGCAGTATTGCCGTCGTGCTTATCTTGATTAGGTGGATGCCCGGCATCATCATGCACCGGGGAGAAATCAATATTCACGCCCTGCTCCACTGCTTCTGCCATGACATCCACAACGGCCTGCATGGCCAAAGTGCGCTGGTCAAAATTGGCAGAGAATGAAATGGCTTCAAGCGTGATACTTTTTCGCCCGTACAAGCCCAGGCTCACGCGCGTCGCTTGCACATAGCCGGCAAGTAAATTCACCAGACTGATGGCCATTTCCTGCAGGGAGTTTTCTTTTAACAAACTGGCGCTGAGTTGTAATAGCGCTGCATCAATATCGCTTTTTTCAAATGCAGGCATAGCCGGTGTAAAGGTGCCAGCGGATGAGTCTGCTGATTGTTCATGCGGTGAAAGTGGTAGCGAGGACGCTTGTGGCTGCAATGCCTGTTGCTGCAAAAACAAGGCCTGTTGCTGCAATAAAAAGTGCAGCCAGAACTGCCCTAACTTGAGATGCTTGAGTACACCGGGGAGTGCTTTTTTATCACTGGAATCCAAGCGGACAACCAATACTCCCCACACCTGTCCGTCAATTTCCAATGGCTGCCCGAGAATCAGTTGCTGCCCCTGCGGCGCAAGATGCAATCGCCCTTTCTCGCGCACCTGTGCAAGCGCATTGCGCAGGTCTGCATCCAGCACAATTCCTTGCGGCCATTTGGCAACAATCAGTGGTTTGGACGAAGACGTTTGTACCAACATAGCGGCACTGGCATTGCCAAGCATTTGGCACTGCATGCTAAGCCAGACTTTGAACGCGGCATTACTCGATGCGACAAACGGTGACATGGTTATTCTACGAAGCTGTGTTATACAAAAAGTCTAGTTCTAATAGACGGAATGTGTATAACAAAAATTATGATTATTTCTTTGGTCAGCAGGATAAACCAATGCGAAATTACGCGCCAATCTATTATGGATTTTTCTCACTCTCGCTGGATACATTGTGCGTCAAAAACAACATACACGGCCAATAGTTATGACTCATCATTATAAATAATAGCCAAGACCAATTATTTTCTTCGTAATTAGGTTGTTTAAGAGTATTTATCAATTGCTCATCTACACTCAGTCTTGATTGGTGCTTTTCCTTTCTCAGTGACACGATTGCCAAATGACAAGCAGTCCAGCGAAGGAAAATGATTCTCAGGGGATACGGATTAAACGAGACATGCACAGTATTGTTATCAATGGCGCTGATAATACCAGCGCAGGCAAAGCCCACCATTGGCCGCTTTTTTTAATTGCAATACTCCTGTTGTCAACAGGCGGTTGTGTGCTGCTCAGCTGGCATGCGCCGCACTTGCTCGCCAGTATCTACCCTTATACAACACTGATGGCTTACAACACCGCACTGGCATTTATTGCCTGTGGTTTGGGGTTGATCGCGGTTGTGAAAATGGAATCGATATTACTGTCGATGTGCAGTTTTACATTATTCATCATCGCCACGTTGACACTGCTGGATTTAACAACAGGTATTGAGCTCAACACCACTGACTGGTTTGTGATACTGCTCAATGAGCCACCTGTGCGCAGCCAACCTATTTCACCCTCTACCAGTTCGGTATTACTACTCGCAAGCCTAGCCTTATTGTTTTCACGTTATACACAAGGTAATTACACGCTCATCACCACACTGCTATGCGTGACGATGATCTTTATTATTTTGTCCGCAATCATTGGCCAGGGTTTTGGCATATTCCCTACTTTTGTGTGGCTGGGGATTAAAATGGCACCGCACACAGCGGTCGGTCTGCTCGCATTTTCCGGCGCGATTTTACGCTTGCGTTATCGCGCGGCTATTGATGCATTTAATCGCCTGAGTGTGTTTAGCCGTTTGGCGACCGGCTTTATTTTTATGAGCTTGTTATTCATCGGTATTGGTTCCGTCGGCCTTCTGCAAATTAATAAAGTGGCCGCTATTTCACAAAAACTCTACGATGAACCCGTACAGACCAATAATGCCGTTCTGCAGATCCGCACCTATGTCGGCAGGCTTAATCGTACGATGAAAGACATTGCGGTTAATCCCGCGCTCGCACAAGAACACAACATTCCTCAACTGCTCGAATACACCCAAAAAAATCTTGATCAAAATCTGGCAATCATCCAGCGCGATCCTATCCATAACATCGACACCGACCAAATAGCTCATCAATTCAAACAATGGCGTCTTATCGTATTGGAAAGTTACACCCAACTGCAGGCAGGCAACATCGAAAGTTACCGCCAAACAGCAGTGACACTCAGCCAGGAAAAAACCTTTGCGATAGAAGCACTTTGCGATGCCATTCTCCTGAAAGCGCAAGAACAAATGCTACAGCTTAATGCAGAGGCGATTAACACTAAAAATCATGCTGGCAATTTAATGGTTGTCGTAATTTGTGGATTTCTGCTGATGGGTATTTTGGTTTCAGGCCTCATTACCCGTAGCCTGAATTGGCAGCTGGAGAAAATCCGCCGCACTATGTTGGCACTGGCTGATGGCAATGCCCAAGCGGTTATCCCGTTCCATGATCATCCACATGAAATCGGTGAAATGGCGCAAACACTCAAGGTGTTTGCGCACAATATTGATGAGCGCAATAAAGCCATGCGCCTAATAGAACAGCATCAACAAGAACTGGAAAGATCAAACAACCGACTTGCACAAACCAACAAAGAACTGGAAACCTTTGCCTATGTTGCCTCGCATGATTTGAAATCCCCTTTGCGCGGTATTTCACAGCTGTCCAGCTGGATTGATGAAGATTTGGAAGCAAAAGAATTTAACGAGGTAGAAAAACACACACGCATGTTGCGCAACCGCATCCATAGAATGGAGAAACTATTGGATGACCTGTTGGTATTTTACCGCGCGGGTAAAACCGACGGCGCTATCACCACCATTGATGTCGCACATATTGCGAAAGAATTATTTGAAATCCAAAACACCAAACCGGGATTGCGACTGGAGCTGGGAGATGAATTACCCGTGTTTGAAACTCTGGGCACACCCTTTGAACAAATTCTCCGTAATTTATTTTCCAATGCCATAAAACATCATGACCGCGATGACGGCATTATTCGCATTGAAGCACAACGTATTTCTGCCGACTTCTATGAGTTCAGCGTAAGGGATGACGGCCCCGGAATACCCGAAAAATTTCAGGCGCGGGTATTTGGTATGTTCCAAACCCTGAAGTCGCGCGATGAACAGGAAGGCAGTGGTATGGGGCTCGCGCTGATCAAAAAAATTGTGGAAACCTATGGTGGCAGCATCCGTGTCTTCTCCAACGGCAGAGGCTGCCAATTCACCTTTTCCTGGCCAGCACATATAACGAAAAGGAAGCAAAGTCATGATTGATAAACTTCATCCGACTGACAATCAGGAATTCAAAACCGTCAGCCTGCTGATTATCGACGACGACGATATAGACGCAACGGCGCTGCGCAGGGCCTTACATAAACTCAAGTTACTCAACCCGCTGTATCGCGCAAAAGACGGCCTTGAAGCGCTTGAAATATTGCGTAATGGTGAAATACCCAGCCCTTATATTATTTTGTTAGACATCAATATGCCGCGCATGAATGGGCTGGAGTTTTTAGAGGTCTTGCGCTCGGATCCGGAACTGACAACGGCCGTGGTATTTGTCCTGACCACCTCAAAATCAGACGAAGACATTATTGCGGCCTATCGCGAACACGTGGCCGGTTACTTGCTAAAACAACGGATGGACAGTGATTTTATGCAGGTAGTCAGTTTGCTTGACCACTACTGGCGAGTCATTGAGTTACCGGTTAAAACGCAATAAAAACTAGCAGACAGTATGAACAACAGGAACCAAGCAAAGAGGTATTTTGCATGAAGTTATTACTGATCGATGATAACGAACTGGATCGTCAGGCGATCATCCGCACATTTAAGAAAACCGAGTGGGATATCACTATTGCCCAAGCGGGTTCTGCCAACGAAGGGCTCGCCCAGTTTGATAGCAATGACTTCGATGCAGTGCTGCTTGACTATCGCCTGCCTGACATCGACGGAATGGAAGTATTGCACCTATTGAATAAACACCCTCATCATCATGCGGCGATTATCATCCTCACCGGTGCCAGCGCCGACGATGACCTCGAACGTGAATTTATTGAAGCAGGCGCACAAGATGTTTTGTTTAAATCTGAAATTGCCCACAAGCATTTGACTCGCGCTATCACCCATGCGCGCGCCCGTCATGTTTTGGAGCGACAACTGCAAGAAAGTCATCAACGTTTACGTGCACTGGCCGAAAACGATTCGCTCACCGGGCTCGCCAACCGCTACTACTTTGATGAAAGCTTGCGCTCGGCGATCCAGCGCGCCAAGCGCCACAATGAACAGCTCGCATTATTATTTTTGGATCTCGATAATTTTAAATTTATTAATGACGGCTTGGGCCATGTGATTGGCGATTTGGTATTAAAAGAAGTTGCCAATCGTTTACTGCATGTCGTCCGTGCGGGCGATATCGTGTGCCGCTTGGGTGGTGATGAATTTGCCATACTCGCCCACAATTTTGATTCACAGGAGGCCATAAGCCAGTTGGCGCAGCGCATCCTCGATGATTTGCGGCGACCGGTTTTGGTAGGCACCAATGAAAATACCATCTCCAGTAGTATTGGTATTGCCACTTATCCTGATGCGGGCGAAACCGCCAGTGATCTGCTCAAAGCAGCAGACATGGCGATGTATCGTGCAAAACAGGATGGGCGCAATAATTTCCAGTTTTTTTCATCCTCTATGCAAGCGCAAATGCAAGAGCGGTTGCGTCTTGAAAAAGAATTACGCGCACTGATTCCCACCAATCATTTTGTCTTGTTTTATCAACCGATTGTCGATGCACAAACCTTTGAAATCTGTGGCGCAGAAGGATTGATTCGCTGGGATCACCCACAGCGTGGAATTTTGCCCCCCATTGAATTTATCGGGCTTGCTGAAGAAATCGGATTAATCGGTGAAATTGATTCGCGCAGCCGTTTTAATGCTTGCCAACAATTAGCTGACTGGCGCAAACAAGGATTGGTTGACGATACATTCAACATGAAATTTAATGTGTGCGCTCAGTTGCTGACTGATCCGGATCTTTATCAAGGGATAATTGATGACCTTGAGCGAACCGGTTTGCCTGGGAGCAGCGTCAGTCTGGAAATTACCGAGTCCATCCTGATTGAAAATTTACAAAGCACAGCACAGCGCCTGAAACAAATCCGGGATTACGGAGTGGATATTGCGGTAGATGATTTTGGTACGGGCTATTCCTCCATGGCATACCTCAAAGAATTACCCGCAAGCACACTCAAAATTGACCGCAAATTTGTCCAGGGTGTCCCTGATAACGCAGCTGACTGCCGCATATTGCGTGCGATGATTGTGTTCGCTAAAAGTCTTGACCTGACAATTGTGGTGGAAGGGGTAGAAACTCGCGAACAAGCGCGGATTTGCCGCGATTATGGTGCCGATTTATTGCAAGGTTATTTATTTTCAAAACCGCTTTCTCCCGCCGCATTTGAACAACTTTTGCGCAGCCATAGCGCACAAGAATGGACAAACCGTATGTCTACTCTGGGTGTCATGACGGGCTAACCAAATCCGCCGGCACCCATTCTGCAAGCACACTATTCGATCACATTTTCGAGCACGCGGTCGCACGCATTGTCGTTAATCTGCGCCGCTATCCAGTGCACTAAATCCCCACATAGCCATTTCCAATCCGGCAGATTGAGCCAGACAATTTTGCACGGCTATTGTGATTGGCCTATCATGCCCCCACATTGCGATTACCTCCTATTCGACTATCCCATCTTTATTAAGATCAAGGAATACCTATGAGTGACGTACAACACCATCGCCTGATTATTCTCGGCTCCGGCCCTGCTGGTTACACTGCTGCTATTTACGCCGCACGTGCCAACCTGAAACCTGTGGTTATCACCGGCATGCAACAAGGCGGTCAATTGACCACCACCACCGAAGTAGAAAACTGGCCTGGTGGCGTTCATGACCTACAAGGTCCAGATTTGATGGTGCAAATGCAACAACATGCAGAGCGTTTTGATACCCAAATCGTGTTTGACCACATTCATGAGACCATCTTGACTGAACGTCCATTCAAACTGATTGGCTCTAGCACTTACACCTGCGATGCATTGATTATTGCTACCGGTGCATCAGCGCAATATCTGGGCTTGCCATCAGAAGAAGCTTACATGGGCAAAGGCGTAAGCGCGTGTGCAACCTGTGATGGATTCTTTTACCGCGACCAAAAAGTTGCCGTTGTTGGCGGCGGCAATACCGCTGTAGAGGAAGCACTGTATTTGTCCAATATCGCAAGTGAAGTCACGTTGATCCATCGTCGTGACAAACTGAAATCAGAGAAAATTCTGCAAGACAAACTGATGGCGAAAGTAGCCAACGGCAACATCAAGGTCATCTGGAACCATCAGTTGGAAGAAGTATTGGGTAACGATTCCGGTGTGACCGGATTGCGTTTAAAAAGCACGCAAGATGGCGCAACCCAGGAAATTGATGTTGCCGGTGTATTCATCGCCATCGGTCACAAACCTAACACCGATATTTTTGAAGGCCAGTTGGACATGCACAACGGCTATATCAAAGTAAAAAGCGGTCTGGAAGGCAACGCCACCCAAACCAGCATTGAAGGTGTATATGCAGCGGGTGATGTGGCCGACCACATTTATCGTCAGGCGATTACCTCTTCTGGCTCTGGTTGTATGGCGGCACTGGATGCTGAAAAGTATCTCGACGATTTGAAATAATCGCGATTTTTTCACAGCATTTGATTGAAGCACTTTTTCTTTTTATTGCAGTGAAAAAAGAAGTGATTAAAAAGAAGCGGCTAAGCTAAAAAAGTGTGATAGAAAGCGTGATAAAAAAAGAGGAAAACCCGTTCGGGTTTTCCTCTTTTTTTATGCACCACTTAATAGTGGATTAATGACGATCCGATACTTTATCCAGCTCGGTGCGCAAATTACGCAGCCAATGGTTAAACGCCAAACGCACCTGGATATTGTTTGTCACCCGATTATTTTCCTCCCATATTTTTCCCAAATCACGCTGGTCAGTAATAATCGCAAGCGGCTTACCGGATACGGAGTCGTACAGCGAAATTTCCAGAGTCATGGTCCCCATACCTTCGCTATACACTTTCATTCGGTTGGGGCGGCCCTTCATATCGTCTTTGCTAGCCAAAGGCGCAATTTCCAATACTTTGGCAGATACCGTCATCACATCCGGGCCTGCTTGCACGGCGGTTGAGTAAGTACCATCGGCAATCAAATTATTCATCAGCGCTTCAGTGTAACGCTCTGAATAATAGCGACGATCTGTGTCATTCAACTCCCAAGGCGTGTCGTAAACCATATTGGTTCCCGTCTGTTTGCGGATTTTCACATCGCTCAAATCCAGTTGCTCAACCAACAACTTTTTGTATTGCGAAAACTCCGCACCTTTGGCGATAAACGTACCATCAAAGCGTGTTTTCTCAACGGCTGTCAGGCCTGCTTTGTCGGCTTTTAACTGGGCCTCTTTTTCATGGGGTTTGGTAAATGAACAACCGGTTATCACACTGGCTGCCAGCACCACCAGTGCAATCGTTGTCATAGTGTGTTTCATGGTTTTCATAGCATTATCTACCTGTTTCATTAACGAGGATTTTGGAGACTATTCCTGCAACACTGCTGCAAGTAATGAATAAGACGTTATACGTAATTCAGGGTTCAATGGGTAACAGCGCCGCCCCCGAACCCGGTAGCGTTATCGCTTTCGGCATATGTTCGTAAGTTATTGAAGCACAAAAACAAACCGGGAGACTAATACATCCCGGTTGAGTTTGTAATATTTTGTAGTCTGCAGGGAAATGAATATGAAACTAATGAATCGTGACTTTCATAATGCCGCCGCGATACAAGCCTAAATAGACGCGGGTTTTGCCGTCTTCAACCACGGCGATCATACTGCGCACGCCGCCAAACAGCGTGGGGTCATTATGACGGTATTTCTTCCATCGCTGGCCGCCATCGTTAGATACTTCAAAAATCAGGGGCTGCGGAGTATCCCAATTTTTATCCCAACCCGCGGTATAAAACGTCGCAGGTGTTAATGGATCTATGGCGACATCAAAGTAAAAACGATAATCCACATCGCCAATTAACGTAGTCCAATTGGCTCCGCGATTGCTGCTGGCCAACACCCCTCCCTCACCCGATACCATCACCCAGTCAGGGCGAGCGCGATCAAATTGAATACCGTAAATCACGCTGGGGTTGGGCAACAAATCGCGATAGCTACGCAGTTCTTTTGTATCCAGAGAATACACATTCAACACCAATTGCTCGAAAGCATTTTGCCCGCCGAACCAAATTTCGTTAGTTGCAGGGTTGCGTTTTACAATAGTTTTGCGCTGCCCAAACCCATGCCACATACCACTCAGCAATTGCCAGCTGCGCCCTTCATCGTAAGAAACACCCAACGCCTCAATACCAGTCGCATAAAGGGCGTTGTTGTCATCATCGTAGTGCATGCCGTACAACGCCTCCGTGCCTTCATCACCACCAAAATTGTGTGCAATCTCCTGCCATGTACTACCGCCATTGAGCGTTTCAAATAAGCGATGTTCAACCGAATCATCATGTTGGCGCTCTGTCGTGGCGAGATAGTGATTGGGAGCGATAATCGCAAGATCCAACACTTCCCGATCCACCAACCCTGCAGCCTCCCACGTGCGCTGCGCGCTTACTTTGCGATACAAGCCGCGATCCGTCGCAGCTAACAACGTCTGCTTATCAGCATACAAACGCGTGATGATTCGTCCATCAAGACCATCGTGTGCAACAGTGATACTGGGTTTGGGTAAATCATCGCTACCACAAGCCGCTAACAACAAGCCCAGAATAACGCCGCACCAGCGCGTAACGCCGTTTGATATTTTCATCTTCATCGCTCCTTTTTGTATTGCATCAGGTCAATTTGTCGTACCGGAGTATGCGAAAGGGAATTCAAAAGAATTGTAAGAAATTGTGACTAACAGTACTGAGGTGGTGCCATTGGAAACAAAAAAGGAGGCCGAAGCCTCCTATACATAATTTTTATACATGATGTTGTTTGTTGAGAATTTTGGATTGCCAGTAATTAACTCACAAACACGCGCGCATTGCGGAACAAGCGCAACCATGCACCATCGTCTTTCCAATCATCCGGTTTCCAGGAGTTGGTCACTGCGCGGAATACGCGCTCGGGGTGCGGCATCATAATGGTGACGCGACCATCTTTGCTGGCAACGCTGGTAATACCCAATGGAGAACCGTTCGGGTTAGCCGGATAGGTTTCAGTTGCTTGCAAATTGTTGTCGATAAAACGCAGCGCAACCGTGCCACTCTCGTTACACACGTTCAGCGCATCTGCATTGGCAAATTCGGCATAGCCTTCACCGTGTGCAACCGCTACTGGCATATGCGAACCGCTCATACCTTTAAACAAAACGGATGACGATTCCTGTACTTGTACCAAGCTAAAACGCGCTTCAAATTGCTCAGACAAGTTACGCACAAAACGCGGCCAATGATCAGCACCGGGAATCAGATTTTTCAGGTTGGACATCATCTGGCAACCGTTACATACACCCAAACTGAAAGTGTCGTTGCGATGGAAGAAACGTTCGAATTCATCGCGCACTTTGTTGTTAAACAAAATGGTTTTCGACCAACCCTCACCCGCACCCAATACGTCACCGTAAGAGAAACCACCGCAGGCAACCAAGCCTTTGAATTGTTCCAGTGATACACGACCTGAAAGCAAATCGCTCATGTGCACATCAACGGCTTTGAAACCAGCGCGATCAAATGCCGCCGCCATTTCCACGTGACCATTAACACCCTGCTCACGCAACACGGCGATAGCAGGACGAACGCCAGTGTTAATGAACGGAGCAGCAACATCGTCATTTTGGTCGTAGCTGAGTTTTACGCTCAAACCAGGATTTGGCTTTGTAATCGCGGCAAATTCTTGTTCTGCGCACACAGGGTTGTCACGCAGCGCTTGAATGCGATAACTGGTTTCGCTCCACAGCGCTTGCAATTGCGCGCGCGGTTGATCGAACAATACTTTTCCGTTCAGGCTGATATTTAAAGAATCGCTGCTGTTCAAACCACCGATGACATTGACTTTTAATCCCGCATCAGCAAAACGTTTCTGCACTGCAGCAGATTGCGCACGCGCAACTTGTACTACGGCACCCGCTTCTTCACTGAACAGTACAGCAAGCGCATCTTCACCCAAGCCATCCAAATTAATGCTTACACCGGTATGACCAGCGAAAGCCATTTCTGCAATGGTCGCGAATAAACCACCATCAGAGCGGTCGTGGTATGCGAGCAATTCATTGGCAGCAAGACTTGCTTGCGTTGCATTAAAAAAGTTTTTGAGTTGCTCAGCAGAATCCAGATCCGCAGGTGTTTGACCAAGCTGGTTGTAAACCTGCGCGAGAATAGAACCGCCCAAGCGGTTTTTACCGTTGCCGAGATCAACCAGAATTAAATCAGTATCGCCTTTGTCTGTACGCAATTGTGGAGTCAAGGTTTGACGCACATCGACCACAGGCGAGAACGCAGAAATTACCAACGACAGCGGCGCAGTTACCGCTTTGTTTTCATCGCCCTCTTTCCACGCCGTGCGCATGGACATGGAATCTTTTCCAACCGGAATCGTAATGCCCAGTGCCGGGCACAATTCCATACCAACGGCTTCTACTGTGCGATACAGTTTTTCTTCTTCGCCTTTATGGCCAGCAGCGCACATCCAGTTGGCTGACAGTTTTACATCAGACAGTTTTGCAATACGCGTTGCGGCGATATTGGTAATCGCTTCCGCAATCGCCATGCGACCAGATGCTGGCGCATCCAACAAAGCAACCGGTGTGCGCTCGCCCATACTCATCGCTTCTCCTGCGTAGGAGTCATAGCTGATGGTAGTTACCGCAACATCGGCAACAGGAACTTGCCACGGACCAACCATTTGATCGCGTGCAACCATACCGGTTACCGAACGGTCGCCGATGGTGATCAGGAAATTTTTGCTCGCTACCGCTGGGTGTTTAAGAACGCGCTCAGCAGCCTCTTTTAATTCAATACCAGCAGTGCTGAACTCGCTAGTTTTTGCAGTGTGCTTTTCCGCAACGCGATGCATTTTTGGCGGTTTGCCAAACAATACTGACATTGGTAAATCAACCGGTTTTGCATCGAAATGTTTGTCATTAACCAACAAATGTTTTTCGTCAGTCGCTTCACCGACAACAGCGTAAGCCGCGCGCTCGCGTTGGCAAATGGCTTCAAAGCGCGGCAGGTCTGCCGGCGCAATCGCCAGCACATAACGCTCTTGCGATTCGTTACACCAAATCGCCAATGGGCTCATGCTCGGCTCATCATTGGGTACATTGCGCAATTCAAACTTGCCGCCGGTGCCGCCGTCTTTTACCAGCTCAGGAAATGCGTTGGAGAGACCACCTGCGCCAACATCGTGAATAAACGCGATGGGGTTTTTATCACCCAACTGCCAACAGGCGTCGATCACTTCCTGACAGCGACGCTCCATTTCGGGGTTCTGGCGTTGTACGGAGGCGAAGTCCAGATCTTCAGAGGAAGAACCGGAAGTCATCGAAGACGCAGCACCACCACCAAGGCCGATCAACATCGCCGGGCCACCGAGAACAACAAGCTTGGTGCCCGCGCCGAAGGGCGGTTTCTCGATATGTTCAGTTTTGATATTGCCGTAACCACCCGCCAACATAATTGGCTTGTGGTAACCGCGACGCTCGCCGTCAAAGTTTTCTTCAAAGGTACGGAAATAACCGCAAATATTCGGGCGACCAAATTCATTGTTAAACGCCGCACCGCCAATGGGGCCTTCGATCATGATGTCGAGCGCATTCACGATGCGATTAGGTTTACCGTAATTCTGTTCCCAGGGCTGCTCAAAACCAGGGATCTGCAGGTTGGATACGGTGAAACCGGTCAAGCCAACTTTAGGCTTGGAGCCGCGGCCAACAGCACCTTCATCGCGAATTTCACCACCGGCACCGGTACCTGCACCCGAGAACGGAGAAATTGCGGTTGGATGGTTGTGGGTTTCCACCTTCATCAATATATGAATTGGCTGTTGGGTGTATTCGTAGGCTTTGGTTTCAGGGTTCGGATAGAAGCGCCCTGCTTCGTGGCCAACCACTACCGCAGCGTTATCGGCATAAGCGGAAAGTACATCTTCACCGCCCACTTCATTGGTGTTTTTGATCATTTTGAACAGACTGCGCTGCTGCTCTTCACCGTCGATAGTCCATGACGCATTGAAGATTTTATGGCGGCAGTGCTCGGAGTTGGCTTGGGCAAACATCATCAACTCGACATCGATCGGGTTGCGGCCCAAATGGGTGAAGCTTTCTACGAGATAATCGATTTCGTCTTCGGCCAGCGCCAAACCGAGGGATTTATTCGCCTCTACCAGAGCGGCACGACCACCGCCGAGGATATCTACCGAGGTTTGTGCTGCCGGTTGCTGTTGGATAAATAACTGTTCTGCCGCTTCCAAACTATCAAATACCGTTTCCACCATGCGGTCATGTAACAGGGCAGCAATAGCGGCGCGATCAGCAGCAGCAGCGCCAGTCACATAGTAAGCAATACCGCGCTCAATGCGCTTCACATTTTCCAAACCGGTATTTTTGGCAATATCCGTGGCCTTGGATGCCCAAGGGGAAATCGTACCGAGGCGAGGAACCACAAGGAATAACTCACCATCATGACTGGCTTCTTGCTCTACTTTGGGGCCATAGGTCAGCAACTGCTTGAGAACTTGCTGTTGAGCATCACTCAAGGGGGAAGACACATTGGCAAAGTGGACAAATTCCGAGCTGACACCGGTCACCGCAGGAACGCGTTGTTGCAGACTGGACAGGAGTTTTTGGGTACGGAAACTGGAAAGAGCGGGAGCGCCACGCAGGATTAACATAGTGGGAAGAGCCTCGGCATGGGTGGTAACAAAGGATTAATGACAAAAGAGAGGCGCGCATTGTACTGGATTTAGGCACTGCCCGAGAGACTTTTTTCCCCTACCCTGTCCAGCTTGCTGATTGGATATCAAGGCGTTTGCGGATACGGCTGAGTGCCACCGGAGTAATTCCCAAATAGCGTGCAATAACAAACGCCCGACCAAACCCGCTTTCAACACCAGTGGTATCTGCACGCTAGAACATCAACCTCAGTGCCAGATGCTTCAGTTGATTGTATAGATAAGAATCTTCACTTCGGGCATTCAAAAGACATTCGCCAGCGCAACAATAAAATTTCTGCCTTTTTCACCGTATCAAAAAATCAATTATTCAGAAAAAACAAGAACGAAAAATTTTCTGAATTATTAAATAGAAAAATAGCTTTCTCAATAAACTGAAGCACGAATCATGATGTCCATGAAAAACAAAAATGCTATTTAAATAGCAGTGAGATTTTCCATAAAAATTTACCTACCCTGTTAAACCGAAAAAAATCAAACGAAAACACCCATGAATTTACGACATATAATTTTTTTGATTACCAGATGATCATAAGGGATCAGGCTAAAAACATTGCGTATCTGACAAAAAATGGAATTTTAAAATCTAGTATCATGAGAGTTATTTTAAATAATAAATTTCTCTGCATCATTTGATCGATGCTTACATCATCATGTAAAAATAAAAATCCATAATATTTTTTCGCTTTTCTACAGAATGAAAAACGAATCGGAAAATAAATACCCCTAAAATTAAACTTCAAGTTTCTGCTTATAACTTTTTAGTAATTCGATAAAAAAATTAATCGTGCGAACGCAAATAAGTTCTTATAACTAAAAAATCTGAATATTTGCCGTATTTTTGTGCAGATTTTTTACAAAAACTTACGAAATCGCGCGTTTTTGTGCGCAACATTGGACCTTAAATAAGGCCTGAAATCACATTTTTTTACTTTTTTTCGACCGTTTGTCGGCTTCTTTTCATATACACAAATCTGCTGTATCCCGCACCAGATCTGGCCCCAACACCAAAAGGTCACTTTTTAGCCAAAACCGCTAGCCCATATATGCTCAAAAAACAAGCTAGGCACACAAAAAAAGTGCCTATACCATGGCGGGGTATTTGCACGGGTCATTAATGGATTGGATTCGGCATGAATGCGCACACACGAAGAGAACACCCTTTCGGGCGTTGCAGTTCAGCAACCGGAGTAACCCCTTATGGAAATTCGCAAACCATCAGTGTTAGTGATTAAGTCCATCCTGACGAGCCTTGTTGTCGGCACGTCATTGTTTGCCAGCAGTGTTTTGCTGGTACGCAGCACCCCCCCAACCCAGTTGGAAAAGGTGCTGGAAGCAGGCGAGTTGCGCATTTTATCAAGCAACGGCCCTACTACTTATTACGAAGGCTCCAATGGCCTCACAGGTTTTGAATATAGCCTTGTAAAAGGCTTTGCGGATTCGCTCGGCGTAAATCTGGTCATTGAAGACCAGCCCAACCTTGGCCAGATGCTCGATAGCGTTGCCGCGCAGCAAGTGGATTTCGCCGCTGCTGGCCTCACTGCCCTTGAAAGCACCGATACTACACTGCGCTTTTCCACGCCTTTTATGCAAATTACCCAGCAGCTGGTCTACAACAGCCGCCTACCTATGCCTGCCAGCATTAAAGACCTCAAGGGCAAGAAAGTGCTGGTGATTGCCAATCCATCGCACTGGGCGCGTTTGCGCAAGCTGCGACAAGACTTCCCTTACCTCCAGTGGCAGCCACTGGAAAACGCCGAAATGATCGATCTGCTGGATATGGTCAATAAAGGCGAAGCGGATTATGCCGTGATCGACTCCAGCGCCTATGACCTTAATCGTTATTCTTATCCCAAAGCCCGTCTGGCGTTTGATGTAAGCGACCCACAACCTTTAGCCTGGGCATTCCCGGCACAAAAAGACAACAGCCTGTTCGATGCAGCCCAAAAATACCTGAACAGTATTAAAGCCGACGGCTCACTGGCTAAAGTGACCGAAGAATTTTTTGATCGCCATATAGAAGAGGTCACCACCGGCGAAGCCATGGCCTTTACCTATCGGCTGGAGCAACGCCTGCCGCAATGGATTGAGGACATGAAACTCGCTGCGGACAAGTTTGATCTTGACTGGCAATTACTGGCAGCAATTAGCTATCAGGAGTCGCACTGGAAAGCCGATGCTCGCTCTCATACCGGGGTTCGCGGCCTGATGATGCTAACAAAAAACACTGCAAAAGCCGTGGGTATCAAAGACCGCGAAAATCCCCAACAAAGCATTTATGGCGGTGCCAAATACCTGCGTATGTTATTGGAGCGTTTACCCGAGCGAATTGAAGAAGAAGAGCGTCTGCACTTTGCCCTCGCGGCCTACAACCAAGGGCTTGGCCACCTGGAAGATGCACGCGTGCTAACCGAACGCATGGGCGGTAACCCAAGCAAGTGGGAAGATGTGCGCAAATACATGCCACTGTTATCGAAGCAGCAATATTACAGCCGCGCCAAACATGGCTATATGCGCGGCTGGGAACCAGTCAAATTTGTCGATAACGTTCTTAACTACTATAAAATTATTGCTTGGCATCAGCAGCAGGAAGAATTCCGCATTGCAACCACTGGTGCAGGTAGTCGATTGTCCGCCAATACCCGCCAAACAGGTGATGACAACCAGAACAGTACATCCACTCACCAGGAAACAGGTACAGCGATTTCTGTGCTTTAACCAGTCAACTTACTTCCCAAGCTTCCATTTCAAACTGCCGCCTCTGCGGCAGTTTTTGTTTTAGCTGCAAGATCAGGACATTGAAAAGGCAAGGGAGTAGAATGGCGACCTATCAAATAGCAGCCGATCGATGACCGCCCCATGATTCCACGTATTGACCAGACATCTCCCGTCCAATCGCTCTACCTCAGCTTCATCAACGCCCTGCGCGATGCCGGCTTTAGCGGCGACTTGAACCCGGACTATGCCAATCGCACCGTATTAGCGACCGATAACTCCATTTATCAAGTGTTGCCGCAAGGCGTGCTCTACCCGCGTGATACCGCTGATCTGGTGCGTATTGCCAAACTCAGCCAGGAACCGCAATTCCAAAATATCGTGCTCAGCCCGCGCGGTGGCGGTACTGGTACCAATGGTCAATCGCTGACCGATGGTTTGGTAATAGACACATCCAAATACATGAACCAGATTCTGGAAATCAATGTTGAAGAGCGCTGGGTGCGCGTTCAATGTGGTGTCGTCAAAGACCAACTGAATGCGGCGATCAAACCGCACGGATTATTTTTTGCTCCGGAGCTTTCCACCAGCAATCGCGCGACCATCGGCGGCATGATCAATACCGATGCATCAGGCCAAGGCTCTTGTCGCTATGGAAAAACCCGCGATCACGTATTGGAATTAACAACCGTACTGCTCGATGGCACCGAATGGACATCGTCCGCAATTGATGAAAAGACGCTGGAAGATTTATGGCGGCGCGAAGACCGCGTGGGCGAAGTGCACCGCGTTATTGATGCGATCCAACGTGAGCATCATGCGCTTATTGAACAAAAGTTTCCCAAATTAAATCGCTGCCTCACCGGCTACGACCTGGCACATATCCGCGATGAACAGGGGCGATTCAATCTCAACAATATTTTGTGCGGCAGTGAAGGCACGCTCGGTTTTATCACCGAGGCGAAAATCAATTTATTGCCTATTCCAAAATGTAGTGCGCTGATTAATGTGAATTATCGCGATTTCAACGTCGCGCTGCGCGATGCCACGCAACTCATGAAAGCCGATCCAACCTCTATCGAAACCGTCGATTCAAAAGTATTGAATCTGGCGATGAACGATATCGTATGGCATAGCGTGTCTGAATTTTTCCCTGCACCGGAAAGCGGTGAAAAAATCCAGGGAATCAATCTGGTTGAATACACGGCTGATTCCGATGATGCACTCAAAGCAGATGTAAAAAAACTGACTGATTTATTAGACCAAGCAGCGCAAGACAGCAGCACAGGGCGCATTAGTTACTCCATCGCATGGGGTAATGATGCGGTCAATAAAATCTGGGGAATGCGCAAAAAAGCCGTGGGACTACTCGGTAACGTCGAAGGAGAAATCCGCCCGGTTCCGTTTGTTGAAGACACCGCTGTACCACCGGAAAACCTGGCGGATTTTATTTTTGAATTCCGCGCAGTGTTGGATGAGCACAAACTAACCTATGGCATGTTCGGCCATGTAGACGCAGGTGTTTTGCATGTGCGCCCGGCGCTCAACATGAAAGATCCTGCACAAGAAAAGATGGTGCGTGTAATTACCGATAAAGTGGTCGCACTTACCCAAAAATACAATGGCCTGCTGTGGGGTGAACACGGCAAGGGCGTTCGCTCGGAATATGCGCCGGCATTTTTTGGCGAGCTCTATCCACAAATTCAACGCATCAAAGCCGCGTTTGACCCGCGCAACCAATTAAATCCCGGAAAAATTGCGACACCATCTGCTGATATCGCATTGTTAAAAATTGACGGTGTGCCAACACGCGGCCAGATCGATAGAAAAATTCCGGTACAAGTATGGGAAGGTTACAGCGAAGGCATGCACTGCAATGGCAATGGCCTCTGCTACAACTGGAATCCGAATGATGCTATGTGCCCGAGCTGGAAAGGCACACGCGAACGCAAACATTCACCGAAAGGCCGTGCATCATTAATGCGTGAATGGCTCAAACAAATGAGTGAACGCGGCGTTAACGCAGTAGAAGAAAGTAAAAAACTCAAGCGCGCCAGCTTTGTGTTTGGCTTACCTGCACGTGTAATCAATACGCTCGGTAAGCGCAAGGGCGAATATGATTTCTCTCATGAAGTACACGATTCCATGATGGGCTGTCTTGCGTGCAAGTCCTGCGTTGGTCAGTGTCCTATCAAAGTGGATGTGCCAGAATTTCGCGCAAAATTTTTGGAGCTTTATTACAGCCGCTACTTGCGTCCGTTAAAAGATTATTTCATCGGCGGTCTGGAATTTATGATTCCTACACTCGCTAAAATGCCTTGGGCATACAACCTGGTGATGAAGCCGCAATTTATGCAACGCTTTATGGCGCGCTTTATCGGTATGGTAGACAGCCCGCTGTTAACCGGTATCAACTTACACACTGCAGCGCAAAAGCTCGATGTAAATTACGCCACCCTTGAAAACATCGCACAACTGTCTGCCAGTGAAAAATCCCGCGCAGTTATTTTGGTGCAAGATGCCTTCACCAGTTATTTTGAAACACCGTTGGTGATTGATACATTGACACTGCTTAAAAAACTGGGCTTTGTTCCCCTGCTCGCCCCCTTTAAACCGAATGGAAAGCCTTTACAAGTCCACGGCTTTTTAAAAGCGTTTGCCAAAGCCGCCGATGCAAATGCAACACAATTGAACGGTCTTGCCTCTTCGGGAATTCCATTAGTTGGTATAGAGCCCGCAATGACGTTGGCTTACCGCGCGGAATATAAAAAAGTATTAGGCGATAACGCACCCAAAGTGCAACTAATACAGGAATGGCTGGCCAAACAAAGCGAGCAGCTCAGCGAAAAAACACGCGAGTTCAAAAGCGCCGATTTTTCACTGCTTGCGCACTGCACCGAAAAAACCAATGCCGTAAGTTCGATTAAAGATTGGCAGACCATATTCAACACACTGGGCCAAAAACTGAATGTGATTGAAACCGGTTGCTGCGGCATGGCAGGCACGTATGGCCACGAAACCAGCAATGTGGAAACCTCCAAAAAAATCTACTCACTTTCCTGGTCGCAAGTTGTTAACAATCCCGCAAACAGTGGAAAGTTAACTGCCACCGGTTACTCCTGCCGCAGCCAAACCAAGCGCATTGATAACCTAAAGCTGCCGCACCCGGTACAAATTTTATTGCAACAACTTCTGTAACACTCATTACTACCATCACTGACTGACGAGCCACGACTATGAAATTATTACGCAAATTGTTTGGTGCCAAACCCAAAGTTGAACCCATCAAGGCAGCACCTATTCCGGTAGCAGAACCTAAAGCACCGAAGCCGGTTATTACGCTGGATGTCGTTGAGCAAACCAACGATGAAAGTGAATTACTCAAGTTGGCAAGCGATGGGGCTACCAGCCAATTACGCCAAGCTGCAGCAGAAAAAATTCATAGCCGTGAAATATTGGAACAACTTGCCAAGGTAGTAAAAACCAAAGATAAAAATGTCTTTAAAATCGTAAAAACCAAGTTGGACGTATTTAAAGCAGAAGACGCAAAAATCGCAGAACTGGAAGCCAGCGCAGAACGTATTTGCGAGAAAATTGAACGTCACGCCCAATTCGACGCCGACGCACTCTTCAAAGCCAAACTGGACGTACTGCAAAGTGAATGGGACAATCTTGGGCAGGTTTCCATTATTGTCCAATCCCGCTATCAAGCAGCGCTTGCTGCTTGCGAGGCAAAAATCAACGCACAAGCGCAAGCGATTGCAGATGAAGAAGAAAAACAAGCGCTTGATAAGCAAGCCCTGCAACTGGCCGAAGAAGCACTCTCCAGCTTGAAAAAATTGGCCGCCGATATTTACAGTACAAGCCATGTTGATGATCTGCTGAATGCCAACTATGAAGTAAAAATACACGAATTAAGCAATGCTGTACGTTTGGCTGCGAATCGTCATTTACCGCTGGAAAAACTCACCAAAGAATTTGAACAGCGTAAACAACAAACATTGAATTTGATCGACCAGATCAAAACCTCTGGAACGGTTAAACAGCTGACTGAAAAACTGGAACAAGTAGAAGATTCTGATCTGGTAAAAAGCACCCAGCAGAAGTTGCAACAACTTATGAAATCTGCCAAAGATCTTGGCGATGAATTGCCCGAAGCCTTAACTGAAGCCAAAGCAAAAATGGATGCACTTTGGGCACAGCGCCATCAGGCAGAGCAAGCTGCCAAAAATGCAATGCGCGATTTCAGTGAACTTGCACGCAAGGGTCTATGGGCTGCAGAACAAGGGTTTGTGCGTAAAGCGCGCGCAATCCAAAAAGAACTGCAGGAAAAACGTAGCCAGCTTGCCGACATTCCGAAAGGAATCCAAAACAAAATCGACGACTTTGAAGCGCAGCTAGCCAAACTAGGAGACTGGCATGAATTCGCCGTTACTCCCAAAAAAGAAGCGTTGATTGCGCAAATGCAATCACTGGCAAACAGCAGTATGAACCCTGAAACACTCGCCACCAAAATCCATGAATTACAAGATAGTTGGAAAGAAGTGAGCAAAGGTGTACAGCAACAAGATGACGAACTATGGCAACAATTCCAGCAAGCGTCTGCTATTGCTTACGCACCCTGTAAAGATTTTTTTGAAGCACAAGCTGCAGAGCGCGACAACAATTTGGAAAAGCGCCGCGAGCTGGTTAAACAACTGCAACAATATTTACAGGGTTACGATTTTGCCAATGCCGTCTGGAAAGATGTTGAACAGACATTGAAAACTGCACGCGCCGAATGGCAAAACTATTGGCCTGTACCGCGTAAAGCCGGCAATGAACTACAGAAAGAATTCGAAAACCTGATGGAACAATTGTTCAATAAAATTACCGCTGAATATGAGCAGAACAAAAACGCCAAGCAAGCGTTGGTTGAGCAAGCCCAGTTATTGCTAAACAGTACAGACAGCCGCTCAGCAACGGAAACCGTTAAACAATTGCAAGCTCAATGGAAAGCGATTGGCAAAAGTTGGCACAAAGAAGATCAGCAGCTGTGGCAAGAGTTCCGCAAACATTGTGATGCTGTGTTTGCACTGCGCAACCAGGCGTTTGAAGCAGCTAAAGAACAGCGTCAGGCAATTATTGCCCAGGCAGAACAATTGATTGCACAACTGCACGCTATTGCAGGACAAAGTTTGGAAGCAATTGCGGCGGCAAAAGCCGACATCGATAACATTACCGTTCAATTTAATGATCTGGAACTTCCAAAAGAAGCAGCCAAGCAACTGCACAATAAATTTCATGCAGGCATTGCCGCCATCAACACCCAGCGCAATACCGCAAAGACAAAAGCCGAAGAACAGCGTTGGGCAGATTTGTTCTCTGCTCTGGATGCAACACGTCAATATGAATTGGCAATACTGGCACAACAACCGGCAGAGCAATTGGCAGTGCAAAAATCGGCATTGGATAAGTTACTGGCCGACACACCACGCTGGCCGAATGGCACACTCAGTGCGCTGCAACAACGCTTGGCCAAGGCAAATGAATTGACACGTGAAAGCCAGGCAGCCAACGCTGAACTATTGCGCACACTGAGCATACGCGCTGAAATTGTTACCGGTCAGGAATCGCCCGACAGCGATAAACAAAGCCGCATGGAATACCAAGTCAAACAAATGCAGGTCGCTTTTGGTCAGCGCGATAGCCGCTTCGAGCCATCGTCTTTTCACGCATTGTTAGTCGAATGGATTGGTTTGGGTGGTGTCGCTGACGATACTTACGAGCCACTTTGGAAGCGCTTTGATCACTGCCGTAAACTGGCAGCTCAATCTCAGGATAAATAATCCCGATAAATAAAAAAGGCAGCTCTGCTATTACAGAGCTGCCTGACGGAATATCCGAAAATACAAGAGAGATTCATGTACAACGATAAACACTGCATTACGCAGTCAACGGGATAACTCAAAACTACTTCAAGAAAAAACTGGCGGAAAACTTCCGCCAGAATAAAGGTCAAACACAACCCCTGCTCATTGGAAAATCGGCGATGAACCAATGAACATTGAGTTAATCCTAATCCTTGCATACTAGTAGGTCAAGCTTTTTGTCAAAATGACTTTATGATATTTCAGTTGGTTTTATCGTTGAATATTTGTTTACTAATGATCATCATTAAACCCCAGATTTTGGGGCGGTAATTTTCATGTCATTTGTTGTTTACCCACAAGGTCTGTGGCATGGTTGCCCGGCATCGAGCCCCAGGCCTGAGCTGGTTACGCTGATATATTGAGTATCCGAGGAGATAAACGTGGCTAAACAGCCTGTAATAAATATGCGCCCTGAATCCAAAGGCCTGTCCTTTGACCGCCCCGCGGCCAGCCAGATTTTTGGTTTCATCCGCGACTCCATCATCAGTATGGAGTTACTCCCTGGACAAATGGTGTCGGAGACGGCTCTGGCGCAACAATTTGGCGTTAGCCGAACCCCTGTGCGCGAAGCACTGATCCAACTCGCCAATATTGGTTTTGTAGAGGTGCTGCCCCAACGCGGAACTTATGTATCCAAGTTCAGCATGGAGAAAATTCTGGAAGCGCGTTTTATCCGCGAAGCGCTTGAAGTTGCTGTAGTCACCCAGCTGGCGACCAATAGCGATGAAGCCATTCGTCTTGAAGCAGTTAGTCACTGCGAAAAAATCATCACCGACCAAAAGACCGCCGCCGCCGATGATGATGCACTCGCCTTTCAGAATCTCGACGATGATTTTCATCAAACACTGGCCGGTTTTACCCAATACCCACGTGTAGCGTCTTTTATTGAGGCAGAAAAAGCCCATATGGATCGCGTGCGCAATTTGAGCCTGCATGTGAGCGGCCAGTACAAACGCATTCTCAATCAACACAGTGCGATTATCAAAGCCATCAAAGAAGGTTCAGCCGAAAAAGCGGCAGCGGCAATGAGCGTGCATCTCAAAGATGTATACAACATTCTTGAGGTGATTCCGCAGGAGCACCCGGAGTATTTCGTCTGACTCTTGCTCTGCGTTCACCTACTTTTTCCACATCACCTTTGGTTGCTGGCCCATTCAGCACTGGATAGGCCAAACCCAGCGCGGCAATAATTTTCAAACCGCGCTATCAAATCACTGTCTATACTGCGATGCATGTTGATGATTTGATACTTACCAGAACAAGATGCCGCATTTTTTTACCCGCCCTCCCACAATTGCTACAGGCAAGCCGACATTAGCGGAGCCAGTGCATGCGTTTGCCTAGTTTTTTTGCGCGCGGCAGCACATGGAAATTGCCGGGCTCACTGGCATTACGCATTAAATTACCGCTCTTGCTGCTCGGACTTTCACTGCTGGTCAGTGCCGATATTAACCCGCAAAAAATGCAGGAATCCATGCGCAGCCGTTATGGTGATGACGGTATTGCGCTGCTCGATGCCTGGCAGCGAATGCTGGCCGATGCCAACCGCAATTCCACTGAAGACAAACTCATCCAGGTTAACCAATTTTTTAATCGCCACGTGCGCTACACGGAAGATGTTGTGCTGTGGAAAAAATCAGACTTCTGGGCAACACCATTAGATCTGATGGGCATGCGTGCGGGTGACTGCGAGGATTACACCATCGCGAAATACCTCAGCTTGTTGCAGTTAGGTTTTTCTGACCAACAGTTGCGCTTGATTTATGTTAAAGCGCAAATCGGCGGAGCCCAGAGCAAAATTTTCCAGGCGCATATGGTGTTGGGCTATTACTCAACACCCGATGCAACCCCATTGATCCTCGACAGCCTGATCAACACTATTGAACCTGCAAACCAACGGCCGGATTTGCGCCCGGTGTTCAGCTTTAATAGCGAAGGTTTGTGGGTAGGTAATAAGGAAACCACTGCTGACCCCACTGCACGCTTATCGCGCTGGCGTGACTTGTTGGCACGAGTTCATGAGGAAGGCTTTTAATATGCAAAGAATGCAAATGACAAAAATTGATACCAAAAGGCACAGACCATGTCACTGATAAAACAATTGTGGATAGGCATTATTTTACTGTTGCTATTAGCGCTTGCCGGTAATTTTATTATCAGCATCCTGACTGCAAAAACTTATCTGCAAGAACAATTGCGTTTAAAAAATATCGATAACGCCAACTCCCTTGCCCTGTCTATTTCACAGATGCCAGAGAAAGATCCGGTCACGCTGGAGTTATTGATCACCGCACAATTTGATGCAGGCCATTACGAATACATTCTGTTTCAGGATGCTAACAACAAACCGATTGTCGCACGCAATTTTGAAGATAATGATAAAGATGCGGCACAGGTTCCCGCTTGGTTTGCGCGATGGGTTGCACTGGATGCAGCACCCGGAATCGCGCAAATACAAGATGGCTGGCAACAAGCAGGGACATTACTTGTAAAAAGTCATTCGCGTTATGCAGTGGAAGCACTGTGGAGCAATACACGCAATTTATTGGACTGGTTTATTATCGCAACACTGCTCAGTGGTTTGATCGGTAGTTTCATCCTGAAATATATTTCACGTCCATTGGATTTGATTGTGGATCAGGCCGAAGCCATCGGCCAACGCCGCTTTATTGTCTCGGAAGAACCGAGAACCAAAGAATTTCAGCGTCTGGTTCGGGCGATGAACACCTTATCGCAAGGCGTTAAACAAATGCTGGATAAAGAAGCCCGCCAACTTGAATCACTCAGACGTGAATCGCAGACTGATATGTTGACCGGCCTTGCCAATCGCACCCATTTTTTAAATTTGTTGGATGCCCAATTAACCAGCGAAGAATTGCAATCTAACGGTGTGATGGTAATTGCGCGAGTCATGCAATTACATGACCTCAACAATCGCTTAGGCCATCAACAAGTTGATCAGTTGCTGCGTGCAATTGCCGGAGTATTCAGCGATATCCAAAACAAACATCGCGATAGTTATGCGGGGCGTTTGAACGGCAGTGATTTTAGTTTGCTGATCCCCACCGACACGCCGATTGATATTATCAGCGCAGAAATTTCCCAAGCGCTCAATTTCCAATTGATTGCCGGAGGCTTTGATAAAGTGGCCACACCTTTGGCACTGTGCAGTTTTCATCATGGTGACAAGTGCAATGAAATATTGCACAAACTCGATGGGGCTCTTGCGCAAGCAGAGCTAAAAGGCAATCGCGCTGTTGTGACAATTGCGCCACATCAGATTGATTATGCACAACACAATCTCAGCCAATGGCGCGATGCGATCAGCCATTCCCTATCATCACAGAATCTGTCGCTGGCAAAATTTCCGGTGCGCACAAGCAATCAGGATTTATTGCATGAAGAAGCTGCTGTGCGCTTACAGCTGGATGAAGCATTAAAACCTGCCGGATATTTTATGCCATGGGCAGTACGCTTGGGGCTTATGCCCGATGTCGATATCGCGGTATTAAAACTCGCGCTCGCCGAATTAAACCGTTGCCCGACTCCGCTTTCAATCAATGTGTCGGCGGCATCGCTCTGTAGTGTCAATTTCCGTGAACAAGCAGCTTTATTACTAGCTGAAAACCCCAACTGTAGCGCGCGCTTGTGGATTGAATTTCCTGAAGTCTGCGCACTACGCCACCTGGAAGAGTTGCGCGCTTTTTCAACCCGCTTACGCACACTGGGCTGCCGTGTAGGTTTGGAACACGTAGGTTTGGAATTTACCCAGTTTGCTAATTTACAAGATATGGGCTTGGCCTATTTGAAAATTGATAGCGCCATTGTGCGCGATATACAACACAACATCAGCAGCCAGAGTTTTGTCCAAAGTCTTTGTACACTCGGGCACTCATTGGGTATTCAAATGATTGCCGAAGGCGTAATCAGTGAAGAAGAGCAACAAACGCTGATTAAAATTGGCCTGGATGGATTTACCGGCACGCATATTGTTTAAGTTGGACACGGTTGTGTCACAAATAAAAAAACCGTTGCGATCTTCTCACAACGGTTTTTTATTGGCTGATTGATTTTTTAAACACTAGCCGTTTTTGTGTGCGGCTTTCATCATTGATTTCATAAAGGCAAGTTGTCGCCATCATCTAACAACTCTATGCCCTTTCGCTTACCGCGCAACTCACGACGATTTAATAATTTGTCTTGTGCGATTGTGGGTAAATCCGTAAAACGGATAACACCTTGCTCAACCAACAAACCCACAACGTCTTCCATTACACGCGCCATAGACTGGTCTGTTTGCTCCAACGCAATTTGTTCAGGCGACTTTTCACTCTGGATAAATTGCAGCAGCTCGGGCGAGTCATCGGCAAGGACTTCGCCAATATTGCCGTCTGCCACTTTACTGATGGCAATAATTTCACCAGTTGGATTACGTTTTACAAACATACAGCCCTCTACCAACAATCTTCTGTAAAAAAGTTCGCGTAAAAAATCCCACTGTCGTGCGGGATTTTTATTCGCAATAAACATTTTTTATTAATCAGTAATCAACTTATTATTGTTGAGTAGCTGGGTAATAATTTGTTGATCAGTTGTAGCGCCACTGTAAAGTGATTGCAGATTCACACCGCTCAATACAATTTGCTGTGTCTCTGCACCACTGGTGAAGCTTCCACCAACAGAATGGCTATCGGCCGCAAACCCACCTGTATGACTGATATGGATAATAGTATTGCCCCCTGATATTTCAAAGTGGAGATAGTTGGCCAAATTGCCCGCACCATTGGATGCCCCAACCGATTCGCCTTGCAACAAATCACGCAGATCCAATACATCACCACCAGCGGTATTACTGCCTGCTGCACTTGTTGAAAAATTTTGGATGGTATCGACCGCGGGCGTACCAGCTGCCCCCTGATCCCCCAGTGACCAGACAAAGACATCCACAAAGTTTTCACCGGCATCTCCACCAATAAGCGTGTCATTGCCTGAACCACCACTGATACGGTCAGACCCGGAGCCAGCATTGATGGTGTCATTACCACTACCACCAAAAAAGACATCCGAACCGGCCGCCGCACTCAGGTTGTCATCACCGGCACCGCCATAAACAACGTTGTTACCGCTGCTAGCGTTAATCGTATTATTGCCGTTACCACCCTGAATAAATTCATTGGCAGATGACCCTGTGTAATTACCAGATTCTGTGGTGGTGATATCTACTGTTGTGTAGGCTGCCTTCAATGTCACCACATTCGATACAGATGCTGTTGCACCACCGTTAATTTCGGTAGAGGTGACTTGCACAGTCAGATTAGTCGCAAGTGTTGTATAGCTGCCTGGCAGGTTTAATGTCAGGTTGGGCAGATCCGCTTCGGTAAATTGCCAGACGCCACCACCCAAATTGGTTCCTGCATTAAAACTCAGCCCTGTTGGCACATTGCTGACTTTAATTGAAAGGGTTTCTGAGCCATCGGTATCCACCAGCTTGGTGATAATCGGGAATTTCACACTGGTTCCACCGGTACCATGGGCAACTGCAACCAGTGATTTGGTAACAACCATGCTAGGTGTAGTTGCCGAGCCTACGGTGACATTCACGGTGGCAGTACTGGTTGCACCAAGAGCATCACGGACGGTGTAGGTAAAGCGGGCGGCACCTTCAAATCCAGTGACAGGCGTAAAGACTACATTTGAGCCTGATAAGCTAACGGTTCCATTAGTAGCCCCCTGGACACTGACGAGCGTCATCGCATCCCCATTAGCATCAGAATCGTTAGCAAGCAGAACAGAAGTGGGAATGCTGATGGCCGTATTCATTTTGGTCATACTGCTATCGTCACCGAGGGTAGGAGCCTGATTACTGCGTCCAACCAACAAGCTGACGGTTGCAGTATCAGAACCGCCGTGGCCATCGCTCAGGGTGTAAGTAAAACTGGCAGTGCCTACGTAGCCGCTGGTAGGGGTAAACATGACGTTTCCACCAACCAAACTCACTGTACCATTCACTGCTCCCTGCACACTTGAAATACTCAGAGTATCCAAATCCAGATCGCTATCGTTGGCAAGCAAGCTTGCAGCACTGATGGTATTTGCAACACCTTCAATCACCTTAAGAGAGCCATTGATAGAGGCAGGACCTGCACCTCTGAATCCAGTCAGGAAGTAATCACCTCCATCGCCAGATCCGTCGACCGTACTCAAAGCCTTGAATTTAATACTATTGAATACAACGTTACCGGTATTGATGCTAAAACTACCCTGTTCACTGCTTCCCAATAAGCGAAAGGTACTTGAGGCCACCAATACACCATCGAAGTACGCCTCCCATACACCCACTTCACCGCCGTTTTCTCCCGGAAACAGCCGGCTAACACTGAAATTGGCTTGATTGAGGTTGCCATTGAAGGTCATCACCAAAGCTTCAGATTTTCCTGTCGCAATATCGTATTCAATCTGATCCGGCACTAGAGAAGTGCCTCTTGGTGTTCCCTGAATACCAAGGGTATTGGCATTACCGTCTACGGTGCCTATGTAAAGAGATGCCGCTGTATTGTCGGCCTTGTAGCCTGAAAGGTTAACTGTCATCCCTTTACTGTCTACATTGGTCCACAAGTCCGATGCAGAGAAATCGCCGAATGCAACTGAATACGCTGATGAACCTGCAGGGTCGTCTACCGCATCGGGAGCTGTGTTGGATTTGGCAACAGTGACACTTACGGTGGCGGTCGAGCTTCCGCCCTTGCCGTCAATAACGGTATAAGTGAAGGATGCCGGGCCGTGATAACCCGCCGTTGGGGTGAATACCACGTTACCCCCTACCAGATTCACAGTGCCATTAACCGCCCCTTGTACGGAATCGATAGACAAAGTGTCGCCATCCAAATCGGTATCGTTTACCAACAATTGCGCGGGGGTAAGAGTCAGGACTGTATCTTGGTTGACGCTGGCTGTATCGGCCATCGCAACAGGACCATCGTTAGTACCTAGCACAGTGATGGTAACTGTCGTGCTGTTGCCATCCAGACTGGTGACAGAGAACGTGTCCTGCTTGATCTCACCTTCTTTCAGTGCCTGAACAGCAGGGTTGGTGTTATCAATGTTGTAAGTCCAATTGCCCGCCGCATCAATCGAGAAATGTCCGTAAGTGCCGGGGCTATTGGTTCTGGCATTAAATGAAGCTTCGCCTGCATCGGCATCGCTGATAGTCAGAGTGCCACTGGTCGTTGTTTGCGCCAGAGTATCCTCTTTCACACTACCGGTACCTGAGCCGATCAGGGCTGGGTCAGCCACAGGGTTGACGGTGATGCTTACTGTCGCAGGCGTGGCATCTTCTGACCCCTGATCATCCTTTGTGGCGTAACTGAAGCTGGTATTACCGTTCCAGTCAGCGGTTGGATTGAAATACACGGGGCCGGTTACCAGATCACCAATATTCACCAAGGTGGTCATAGCCGCATCGCTATACAGCAAACCATTGGCCGGAAGGGATTTGATGACATAGCCCGCAACGGTACCGTCGCTGTCGCTACCCGACAGGTTGACGGTAATGAGTGTGTCTTCATCGCCGGAAACTGTTAACGCATTGGTTTCAGGCAATACATTAGGTGCTGCAGTGACGGTGATATTGACCGTTGCAGAGCTGGTACCGCCATGTCCATCAGTGATGCTGTATGTAAACGAAGCAGGGCCTGTGTAGTTGTTGGCAGGAATGAAGTGCAACTTGCCACCGATATAAGCCAGGGAACCGTTAGTTACTGCACCGGCGGCGAACACTGTCAAAGTGTGGCCATCGATATCGGTGTCGTTTGCTGTCAGGTCTGAAAGGGTAATTTCCACCGCCACGTTTTGGGTGGTGGTTATGGAGTCATTATTGGCCACCGGCGCATCATTGACAGGGTCAATAGTGATATCGAGTGTGCTACTAAGGCCCGTATTGGTGGTGTAGGTAATCTGGGGAACCGGACCGTTGTAATTGGCTACTGGCGTAAAGGTAAAGGCACCACTCGCTTGCAAAGTCAGGCTGCCGATACCCGGCACACTGACCAGATCGCCAGCGCTATAGCCGGTGCCATTCATAACGAAGGTGACGACTTGCAGTGGGCTGTCTACGTCGGTGTCATTGGACAACACATTGCCACTGGCCACTGTGTCTTCATTGGCATTGACGACATCAGCCAGCAAAACACTAGGGTCATCCACGTTAGTCACAGTGATGTGAACCGTCGCTGTGGCAGTGTTGCCATGTCCATCATGAATGCTGTACTTGAATGACGCTGGGCCACTGTATTCAGCGTTAGGGGTAAAGGTCAGTTTGCCGCCCACATAGGACAAGGTGCCATTGACTACTGCACCCGCACTGAATGCTGCAATGGTATCGCCATCCGGGTCCGAATCGTTAAGCAGCCAATCAGCCAGATCGAACACAATGGGTGTATCTTCTGCCGTTGTGTAGAAATCATCAACCGCGATCGGCTTTTCATTCACCGGCGTGACATTGATGTTAACAGTCACGGTATTACCATCCACAGTACCGTCATTCACTTTGTAGGTGAAACTGTCGACCGTGGTTTCACTGCCATCGTGGATATAGCTGAAAGTACCGTTGGCGTTGAGTGTCAGGGTTCCGTGAGCTGGACCAGTAACCAATATAGCTGTTAACGGATTTCCGTCGGCATCTGTATCGTTTGCCAGCAGACTGGTAGCACCACCATCCAGACTCGTGGCAACACCGCCTTCAAACAAGGTAATAGAATCGGCCACTGCTACAGGTGCTGTATTGGCAGTCACCGTGACCGTCACATTGGCGGTGTCAGTGCCGCCATTGCCATCGTCGATGGTGTAGGTAAAGGTGTCAGTACCAACATAACCGGCATTCGGTGTGTAGATGGGATTGCCCGTCACCGCATCAATCACCACCGAACCATGAACACCTTGGGTAACGCCAGTCACTGAGAGGCTGTCGTTTTCCGGGTCGGTATCGTTTGCCTTCACAGCCACCGTTACCGAGGTGTCCTGACGTACTGACACGGCATCATCCACAGCAGTAGGCGCATCATTAATCGGGTTAACCACAATGCTTACAGTGATGTCTACCGAGCCACCCTTATCATCACGCACTGTGACGACAAAGCTGTCACTTCCGCTGTAGTCTTGGTTAGGGGTGTAGATAAAGTTACCAGTTGAAGGATTCATGATAACAGTGCCGTGGGCGTTGCCACCTTTCACCGAGTAATGCAGAGGGTCGCCGTCCGGATCGCTTGCACTGATGCTGCCACTGACCGAGGTGTTTTCGTCCATAGTCAAGTTGATGTCGGAAGATACCGGCGCATCATTATCAGGTGTCACATTAATGCTCGCAGTGACGGTATTACTATCACTGGTACCGTCATTCACTTTATAGGTGAAGCTGTCGGTTGTTGTTTCACTACCGTTATGAACATAAGTGAAAGTGCCGTCGGCATTGAGAGTCAATGTACCGTTAGATGGGCCAGTGACCAGGATTGCCGTTAATGGATCACTCTCTGCATCAGTGTCATTCAAGGTGATTTTATTGGCCGCGGTCACTGTGAGGGTGCCGCCTTCAGCAACAGTGAATGCATCGCCTACTGCAACCGGGGCCTGGTTAACGGGAATAACCGGATTCACACCAATCGTGACCGTACTGGTAGTAGTACCACCGTTACCGTCATTGATTGTCACCACAAAGCTGTCACCACCGGTGTAACCAGAATTCGGGGTATAGGTAAATGTGCCCGTTGCGGGGTTCAACACCACGGTGCCACTCGCCGGGTTGCCTGTGATGCTGTAAGACAAGGTATCGCCATCAGGATCATTCGCACTGATAGCGCCATTCACCGGTACGTCTTCATCGGTGGTCAAATTCAGGTTGCTTGACGTGGGAGCGCCATTTACCGGTGTCACACCGATAGACACGACACTAGTGGTAGTGCCGCCATTGCCATCGCTGATGGTAACCACAAAGCTGTCGCTGCCGTTGTAACCCGTATTCGGGGTGTAAGTGAAACTGCCTGTGGCAGGGTTCAGTGTGACGCTACCCTGTGATGGAGCACCGGAAACCGAGAAGGTCAGGCTGTCACCATCTACATCGGCGGCGCTGATGGAGCCCCCAATGGGCGTGTCTTCCGGGGTAGTCAGGTTAAGGTTGCTTGCGGTAGGCGCGTCATTCACCGGTGTTACGCCGATGTTGATACGGCTGGTTGTGGTGCCGCCATTGCCATCGCTAATGGTGACAACAAAGCTGTCGCTGCCGTTGTAATTCGGATTCGGGGTGTAGATGAATCCACCGGTGGCAGGGTTCAGGGTCACTGTACCGTTGGCTGGCTGGCCAGAAACCGTGTAGGCCAGGGTATCGCCATCGACATCACTGGCAGCCACTTGGCCGCTGATGGAAGTATCTTCCGGCGTTGTGAGGTTTTGGTCGCTGCTCACCGGCGCATCATTCACCGGGGTTACACCAATGTTGATGAGGCTGGTCGTGGTGCCGCCATTGCCATCGCTGATGGTGACCACAAAGCGGTCACTGCCGTTGTAGTTGGCGTTAGGGGTATAGGTAAACTCACCCGTTGCAGGGTTAAGCACGACAGTGCCGTTAGCAGGCTGACCAGAGACGCTATAAGCCAAGGTATCGCCATCAACATCGCTGGCAGTCACTTGACCATCAATCGGAGTATCTTCCGGTGTTGCCAGGTTTTGGTCGCTACTCACCGGGGCATCGTTGACAGGATTCACACCAATCCGCACTGTGCTGGTCGCAGTCCCACCATTGCCATCGCTGATGGTCACAACAAAACTATCGCTACCGTTAAAGTCGGGGTTGGGGGTGTACACAAACCCACCGGTTGCCGGATCAAGGGTCACAGTACCGCTGGTTGGTTGGCCAGATACAACATAGGTCAAGGTATCGCCTTCGATATCCTGCGCGACCACCTGACCATTCACCGGCGTGTCTTCATCGGTGGTGAGGTTGATGTCATTGGTGGTAGGCGCGTCATTCACTGGCGCAATCGTCAAACTGATTGTGGTAGTCGTTGCATTACCGCGACTGTCGGTCACTGTGACGACAAAACTGTCACTGCCGTTGTAGTTGGCATTGGGGGTGAATATAAATTGGCCGGTAGCAGCATCCAGCACCACAGTGCCATTAACCGGTGCGCTAGCCAGAGTGAAGGTGAGCGTATCGCCTTCCAGGTCCGAGGCGATAATCTGGCCGGCAATGGTTTCATCCTCATTACCAGACAAACTTTGATCGATGGCTTCGGGAGCGCGGTTGATGTAACCGCTGACACCCGCATCGTTTTCTCCGGCTCCGCCAGCGCCTGTCGAACTCACTTGATAATTGAATGCCAGAGAGTCCGTTGACTCCAGGGTGCGACTCAGGCGCACAAAGCTGTTGCCACCATCGGAACCGCCACCACCGCCGCTATTGCCTGCTGCAGTTTCTTCCAACTCTTCCAACAGGTCCCCGCCCTGCTCCAGAACCGTCAACGCCTCGTCTACGCTGGCACCATCCAACTCGGCCTCATCTGCCGTTGTCGCCGTGTCAGCGTTGAAGTCGCGACTCATGGCCACTTCCTGACCACCGTTGATGGCAACAGGCTCACCATTGCCAAAATCCAGTTGCACCTGGGCACCTTGGGCGGTGACCAGCACTTCATCATCATTCAGGACACTGCCCACAGACAAAGGGCGCAAGCTGCCATCAGGCGCTTTCGCCCAGGCTTGACCTTGAAGGAACGCAACGGTTGCAACGGCATTACTCATAGACTGACTCCGGGTCATATTGAATGTGAACCAACTCACATTGAGGGTATGTTGGGCAGTCTAGTAAGTGATGAAAATTACGCCATTGGACTAAAGGACAATAAGCAGATTATTTTTATCTACTTATAAGAATAACGACAAAAAAATGAAGGATTTTTCAAAAAAGGTTTTAAGTGACAGCCCGCCCCGACATGACCAACACCAGATGCAAACGATCACGCACATTGAGCTTCTCAAATGCAGAACCCAAATGAGCCTTCACTGTGCGCTCGGTGATATCCAGCTCGCGCGCGACTTCTTTATTAGTCTTGCCTGCCGCCACCCGCTCGGCGACCGCCAACTCACGGCTGGTCAGTTGGGTTAAATCGACCGGTTTGCCATTGACCGGCTTGGTCGCTGGCAAACTGCGCGCGGTTGCCAATACCAGCTGGCGCATCAAGTCCGCGCCCAACCACATACCACCTGCAGCGACGACTTGCGCAACCTGCTCCAGCACAGAAGCGGCCGCCAGATAATGCACATAACCGCTCGCGCCCGATTCCAATACGCTGCGCGCTTGCTCGCCCGATTCGATCTGGGTCATGGCGATGATTTTTTTTCCGTGCGCAGCGATAGATTGCAACGCACGCATATCGTCATCGTTGCGCACCAGCAGCCACACGCAATCGGCGTGCGTCAGAAGCGTTGCATCCTGTGCAAAAAACGCAGTGGGGAATGCCTGCCGCCAACGCGGTGATTGGATATCCGCAGGCGCAATAAACAAATGTTGGCTCATCGTTCAGTCATCGCATTTTGTTGTGCGCGCAACACGGGTTTTAACAAATACGCCAATACGGTTTTCTTGCCAGTAAGAATATCCACTTGCGTCATCATCCCCGGCATGATCGGCAGTGTTGGATCAAAACCGGCGCGTTCAGTGCGCACCCGCACAATATAAAACGTGCGGTCTTTTTCATCGGTGATGGTATCGGGGCTGATGTGCTCCACTTTTCCGCGCAAACCGCCATAAACAACAAAATCGTAGGCGGTAAATTTCACAATCGCCTCCTGCCCCGGGTGCAGGAATGCAATATCTTTGGGCGACACTTTCGCCTCCACCAATAAATCATCATCCAGCGGCACCATCTCAATCACTTCGTGCCCCGGTTGCACCACACCGCCTACCGTATTGGTAAACACACGTTGCACAGTACCGCGCACCGGTGAACGGATTTCGGCTAATTTAATTTTGTCGGCAAGGCCAGTACTGCTCTCCGTAAGCGCAGCGATTTTGCTCAACACATCCGATAATTCTGCACGCCATTTGTTATTCGCCTGCAATTCTGTCTCGCGCAATTTTCCTTGCGACTCTTCAATCGCCAATAACAAACGCGATTCTTGTGCAAGCGATTGCTCGCGCGCGCCCTTGGCATTCGCGACCTCACCTTCCAAGCGCAAAATTTCCACTTCCGAAATAGCACCGCTCGCCAACAAAGGTTTGGTGACATTTAACTCCTGGGTTGCCAACTCCAGCGCGCGCGTTGCCTGGGTTAATTTTGCACGGACTTCATTTAATTCTTCGGTACGCTGATCCAGCTGGCTGCGGGCGATACTTAATTGCTCGTCTAATTCCTTGCGGTTAAATTCATACTGATTACGTTCATGCAAAGCGATATCCGGCGCCTCGCTCGATAAATCGTCAGGCAAAGTGAATTCACTGTTGGAGGTCAATGCTTGCAAGCGTGCAGCGCGCGCCTGCAACGATAAATATTCCGCGCGATTTTCACGAAAGGTCGCAATAAACCGCGTGGGATCAATACGCAACAACAAGTCGCCCTTGTTGACTATTTGCCCTTCGCGCACCAACACCTCTTGCACAACACCGCCATCAAATGACTGGATCACTTGCAGTTGCGATGACGGAATTACTTTACCCTCACCGCGCGCCACTTCATCCAAAGGTGCAAACGCAGCCCACACTAACAATATAAAAATAATCAGCGCGATCATGCGCAACAACAAGCGCGCTTTAATCGGTTCTTGTTGCAAACGCGCCCAATCCGAATCGGTCACCCAATCTTTGGGTTGCTCATGCAATGGATCAAGCCAGCGCGCATACGCCTTATCAATCATACGGCTTGCAGGAATTCCCAATTTATCCAACCAGCGTCCGAGCTTTTCAAACCAGAGCTGGTCGCGCGTCATTTTTTTCTGCGCAGCGGTTTGTGCTGTGTTTGGTAGCTCATGCGGCATATTGGTCTGGCTCATCAAGAAGCCCTCCCAATCTGACCTTGGCGCAAGGCTTCCACAACCTGGTCTTTAGGCCCGTCTGCAACAATTTTGCCAGCATCAATCACAATAATGCGATTCACCAACTCCAACAGCGAGGTGCGATGTGTAATCACCAGCAAGGTTTTGTGCGCGGCAAAACGCATTAGATTGCGTTTGAATTCTTCTTCACTGGTGTGATCCATTGAACCGGTGGGCTCATCCAGCAAAAGAATAGAAGGATCATTTAACAACGCGCGCGCAATGCTGACCGACTGGCGTTGGCCGCCCGATAATAACTGCCCTTGCTCACCTACCGGCATCGCCAATCCCATCGGATGTTGGTTTACAAAATCCGTGAGCCCGCTCAAGCGCACCGCTTCCAAAATCATTTCATCCGTCGCGTGAGGCGAACCAAAGGCAATATTGTCACGCAGCGAACCAAAAAATAAATTCACATCTTGCGATACATAACCCATGTTGCGGCGCAGCTCCGCAGGGTCAAGTTGACGGATATCAATTCCATCCAGCAAGACGGTACCGGATGTTGATTCATACAAACCGGCGATTAATTTTTCGATAGTGGTTTTGCCGGAACCATTGCGGCCAAGAATCGCAACACGTTCACCGGGATTTAATTTGAACGATACATCGCGCAATACCTCGCGCTCATCTTGCGGATATTTAAACGCAACTTTTTTAAATTCAATACCGCCCTGTAAATGCGGGCGACTGATCCATTGTTTGTCCAGCGGGCGCTCCACTGGTTTTTCCATAATCTGTTCCAGTGCCGTCAGCGCCGTTGCAGCATTGTGATATTGCATTAACAAGCCGGCCGTTTGGCCTACTGGAGCCATCACGCGCGATGCCAGCATATAAGCTGCAATCAACCCGCCCTGACTCAGGTTGCCCTCAATAATTTGATACACGCCGACAATAATAATGACTACTGATACCGCTTGTTGGATCCACAAAGTGCTTGTGCCCACCGAGCCGGATAGCAAACGCATTTTGACACCCACGCGCGAAACCAACAGTGTGGTTTTTTCCCAAATGGATTGCATGCGCCCTTCTGCGCCTAATATTTTTACGGTTTCCAGCGCATGTAAACTTTCAACCAAAGTGGCATTGCGCTGCGCCGATGCCTGCATGGAATTTTCAGACAGCAAATGCATTTTGTGTTGCACGGCAGCGGTATAAATCATTACCAATGCAACACCAACCAATACCGGAAATACCAGCGGCCAGGAAATTAACAACACCACAATCAGGAACAACAACACAAAGGGCAAATCAACCAGCGCCAAAATGGTTGCCGATGAAATAAAACTTCGGATTGCTTCAAAGGATTGCAAACCCGCAGTGAAAGATCCAACCGATGCAGGCCGTTCAGAGAGTTTCATCCCCAACACCCGCTCCATAATAGACGCCGACAAGGTGACATCAACACGGCTTGCTGCAAGGTCTACAAACCAGGCACGCATCATGCGCAGCACAAAATCAGCGCTGATCGCAATCAACATCCCAATTGCCAGTACCCACAAGGTATCCGTCGCATGGTTGGGCACCACACGGTCATACACGTTCATCACAAACAGTGGCGATACCAACGCAAAAAAATTAATGAGCAATGCAGTAAGCAATACATCGCGATATAAATATTTATGCTCTGCAATCACGCCCCAAAACCAATGAGCATCACGATTTTTACTATTGGCTGTTTTGCCAATTTCTGCTGCGCGCAAATCGTAGCGCTCTTGTGGGCGCACATAAAATGCACGTCCAGTAAACTGTTCTTGTAATTGGTTTATGGGAATGTTGACTACTGCATCGCCCAATTCCGGATACAACACCCGGGCGCTATCGGACTCTAACGAGAGCAACACACACGCCTGATTATCTTGCAGCAATAATACGGCGGGAAATAATGCAGGGTTTAAGTGCAACAAATCGCGCTGCACAATATTACTGGCGAGCCCTGCACGTTTAGCAGCACGGGGAAAAAGCGATGGTGATAATTGCTGCGCATCCAACGGCAAACCTGCCAGCAATGATTCACGGGTACACACCAGCTGATGCGCGCGCGCAACCAGCAATAAACATTCAAGCAGTGGCCCACCACTATTGGCTACCGGAGAAACATCCGTGGTTGGTTGAACATCAAGGGTCATTGTCACTCCGGGTGCAGCAGGCAGGCGGTCAGGAAAAAAGCTTTTGTAATATAGTTGGCCATTAGGCCGCACGCAATTTTATTGCCAATATCCAGACATAAAAAAACGCATCAAATCTACCGGTTTGATGCGTTTCATTTTTAATACAAACCCTGTCCGTCGTTATTCGCGACGGGTGACAGTGACATCAACACGGCGGTTCGCCGCCTTACCTGCCACACTGGTGTTGTCGGCAACAGGGCGGGTAGAACCAAAACCATCGACTGTCATCGGGATAGATTCCAAACCATTCAGCACAAAATAATCACGCACACGTTGCGCGCGCGCTTTAGACAGCGGAATATTCAATGCATCGGTTCCGGTGTTATCGGTATGTCCGGCAATATTGATCTGTACTACATTGTCGGTCGCTTTAATATCGGCAACTAATTGATCCAATTTCTGCGCAGCACCTGCTTTTAATTCCGAGCTGCCCACATCAAATAAGGCATCGCCCGCGAGTGGTGTTACGGCGCTGATCAAATCATCACGGCCTAATGCGACAGGCGCATCATCCGGGCAAGCCGATGCCGAAATGTTCAACGTATCTTCTACTTTGGTGTCATGCAAAATACCCAAGCCATCGCGCACAATTCCCAACGCAGGCAACAGACTGCCCATCGCAGCCAAGGAACGGGCATAGGCTAATTCCAATTCACTGTTGGCAATAATTAACGCACGGCTTGCCTGGAAATATTCATTCTCGGCATCCAACAAATCAAGCAGGGTGCGCTGGCCAATATTAAATTGCTCTGCATAAGCCGTACGCACTTTATCGCTCGACATGCGGTGCTGTTGTAATGATGTTAATTGCTCACGAATACGCTGCGCATCGTTGTAAGCAATTTGTGTATTCTGGCGTAAATCCACGCAGGCTTGATCACGCAAATCTTTTGCCTGATTCACTTGCTCCAATGAACGGCGCACCGCTGCACGGTTAGCTCCACCACTGTAAAGGTTGTAAGTGATCGCAAGCTCTACGGCGCTTTCATCGCCGTAACTATCTGGGTCTGTGCGATTATCAAAACCATTTTGGTTGCGGCTGGTCACCTGACGCGCGCGCAATTCTGCTTTTGGATAATAACCAGAACGCTCTACTTTTACGGCGGCTTGCGCAACACTGATATTTTTTATCGCTGCATGAAAACCGGGGTTGCCTTGGTAAGCCAGAGTCAATGCGGTACGGATATTTTCCGGAAGTGTTTGCCGGGCTAAATCTACTTCCGCAAGATCGTCTGCCGGCAATTGGCCAACAACACGCAAATAACGCGCTGTGACATCATGCAAGTTGGATGCTTCGGTCAACAAGTTGGACTCCGCCAACGCCAAACGCCCAGCAGCTTGTTCCAGATCCACACGACGACCAACACCGGATTCAGCACGCTCCTGGATTTGATTAAATACTTCCTGATGCTTTGCGTAATTATTGCGCGCCAATTTCACCAACTCACGGTCGCGTTTGACATCTTCATAGGCGCGCACCGCTTCAAGCGCAGTGGTTTCAACCGTATTCAACAATTCGTAGTAGCGCACCAAACGCACGCCATCAAAACGAGCCACTTCACCCGATGTGCGAAAACCGGTAAACAGCATTTGGCTGAGAGTCACCTGAGCCTGATTATTGGTGTAACTCGCACGGCCATCGTAATCGCGATTGGATTTTCCCGTTGACGTGCCAACATCAACCGATGGCAAGTAGCCTGCCCGCGCAACGCGCACATCCTGGATGGCAGCACGGAATTCATGCCAGCTGGCTTGAACATCAGGGTTGGACTCTATCGCTTGCAATGCTGCATCTTTTACTGTGTTTGCGGCTTGTTGGGCTTGCGCTGCAACCTGACCCGATAACGCACAAATAGACACCAGCACCACAGAATGGATGACCAGAGAGATACGGCCTGATAAAGAAGCTGTCATGTAATGTTTTCCACATTGAGCTGCACAGGGCAACCGCTATAAATGAAATAAGACAAAACGCGACGGGAAAAAACAGGAAGAAAATACGCAGGAGGCAAAACAATCCCTATCGAAGCCTACCAATGCACTTCCGGTCGTTAACCCGCTGCTTTGGTAAAATCTTTTGATAGCTACAAGGCGATATCGCTTAACTGATAAGACCTGACGATGCATGTTTTTAATATTACGCACCTTTTAATAGCGTAATGGTAATGGCGTAATGGCACAAAAAACATCCAAAGCTAGCTTTTAATCATAACTTACTGAAGATTTATTCCACAATAGAATTTACTTTTGTGACGAATACCTCCTAGTTATAACCAAAAACGCACTTATAGCTATAAGCTGAAACCACTTACAGAACTCTCTGATCGGTCAAATTGGTCAATCAAATCCGTCGATAAAGACTGATCGTAAAGTCAAAACTGTCCTTTATTCCCGTCGCCACAATTTCCGCTTGTAACGCTTCGGGTAACCGCCATGCAAAAGGCGTCATCGACAATAACGCTGCACACAACTCCGGCGTATCAACCATCAAATCGCCTTTCAAACGATGCTGCCCACACGCGCTAAAACCTTCAGGAGCGGGAGGATGTTGATGCGCCCGTACTTCTCGATATATACGGCGGCGTAATTCCAATAAATGCGTATCAGCAGGCGTTACTATAACCAATAAGCCTTCCGATTTTATTACACGCCATAACTCGGCATCTTTGCTGGGGGCATAAATTCGCGTAATAACATCCATCGAGTGATCTGTAAAAGGCAGATCAAAACTGGATGCCACGGCAAATACATGACGGTTTTTGTCCTGCGCAGATTTTGCAGCAAGCCGCACGCCCGCTTTGGCAATATCGATACCGTAGACCTTTGCTTGCGGCAAGACTTCAGCAAACCCGCGGGTGAAGTAGCCTTCACCGCATCCAATATCCAGCAGCGATTGAGCGTGTGTCGGCATCAGCGTCTGCAGGTATTGCTTCAGTGGCTCAAAGAAACCCGCCTCTAAAAATTGTCGGCGCGCCAATAATTGCTCTTTCGCATCCCCTGGTTCACGGGAGTTTTTATGTTGTACCGGCAGCAGGTTGAAATAACCTTCTTTGGCTCGATCAAACTGGTGGCGATTGTCGCAAGCCACACCTTGCGAGTTTATTTGCAAAGGCTGTTTGCACAGTGGGCAACGCAAATCATTCATAAGATCATCATGAAGTATAAGAAGAGAAGCAGAAAAATAAGCGCGCAGGATGGCGACTCACCGTTTAATAAGCAAGTCATAGATGAGAAAGCAGAGGCGTATGCTTAATGTGTTTTACCAAACAGTACGCCTCAACTCAAAGAGAGCATGAATGAAAAAACTCAGCTCTCTTCAGGCACCTCATAACGGTCGATAATATCGCGCACCAAACCACTGCGGACAATATCTTCACGTTCAAACTCATGCACGTAGACATTCGGCAAACCTTGCAAACGCTCTACTGCATCAGCCAAACCATTGGGGCCACGGATATCACTTTGTTTGATGTCACCGTTGATGACGACCTTACAATCTTCACCGATGCGCGTTAAAAACATTTTCATTTGCGCAGGGCTGGTGTTTTGCGCTTCATCAAGGATGACAAAGGTTTTGCTGTTAAATGTTTTGCCGCGCATAAAAGCGAGTGGTGCTGCCACTATGCGCCCATGGCGTAAACAGTAATCCACTGTGCCTGCTCCCAAACGCTCATTTAAAATGTCGCGGAAGGCATCGATGTAGACCGAGAATTTTTGGTCCAGATCACCGGGCAAGAATCCCAGGTTTTCACCAGACTCTACCGCAGGGCGAGTAAGGATAATCCGCTCAATTCGGCCAGACTCCAAAGCCTCGGCAGCCAACGCACCTGCACAATAGCTTTTGCCGGTACCGGCTGGGCCAATACCAAAAGTCAGCATGTGAGAGTTGATGGCGTTGATGTATTGTTGCTGGGATTTTGTTTTCGCGCGGAGCGGTTGGGGAGAGCGAGGGGGAGAGTAAGCAGTTTCAAGTTGTTGCGAGCGGGATTTAAGGTCAACTATGTTGTCATCAGTCCGTGGATTCTTTCGCGACTTATGCCGTGACGTCGAGTAACTGTTGTCGTCATAGTGTTGGTGATTTGCACTGCGTCTGGCATGCGATTTTTTTGCCATAAATCATAATCCCCTTCAGGTCGGTAAATAACACGAGTATTTAAGGCAATACCCGCTAGTATGAGTCACCCGATTTACGCAAGTTATTGTGTGGATTACATGATGGTCGTTTACCCTCCTCTTTCAATGTTGCAAACCCATAATCAGTTTGCGCTGTTCAATTCTTTAGATATTTATTTCAAATATCCGTTCAAATAAACAAAACACATCAAGTAAAGCAAAACGCTATGACAGAAGTATGACTGCAAACAAAACGATTTTTGTCTGCGATTCTAAACCAGAATTGCGTTTCAAAAAGGCAACCCATTGTGGTTCAGATTGTTGCGGGCAACTACTGGTTGTGTTCGTCACCCTTGATTTGATACTAGGCTTATTTTTGACTTGGGTCAATCACTTCTTTGCAATAAAAATGACATCACCAGAAAGCATTAAAAGGTCAGATTACACTGCCCTATTCCTCTCCGGCATCATCCAGATTTTTACTGATTTTCTTTTTAGGCGGTGCAAAACCATCAACCAACTGGGCATTTTTAACTGCAGTCGGAACACGACGGTTACCAACATTTTTCTTATCGCGCTCGCGCACTTTCACCTTAGGCTTTTTAGCATCGGTTTTATCATCTTTGACAGTTTTCTTTTTGCTGCCAACCGCTTTGCCTGATGCCTTTACTTTATCCGGCCCCTGATACTTACCCTTCAAGCCCGGCATACCAATCGTTTCAAAGTTAGCATTCAAATAGCGTTCAATACTTTTGCACAGATTCCATTCTTTGGCATCGACCAGAGTAACAGCCCTACCCTCGGCATCCGCGCGACCGGTACGCCCGATGCGATGTAAGTATTCATCACCCGAATGAGCCACATCAATATTCACCACCAATTCCACACCGGGAATATCCAAACCGCGCGCTGCAACATCTGTCGCGACTAATAATTGGGTACGCCCTTGCCGGAAATGGTCGAGCGTAATTTTGCGCTGGTCCTGAGTGATATCACCATGTAAACAGCTGACTTTGTATTTGTTATAACGCAGGAAATTATCCAGCTGAGCAGCTCGCGCCTTGGTGTTGGTAAAGATAATTGCCTTCTCAAACGTCGCTTTTGCCAACAGCGCAATCAATAATTTCTCTTTATGTTTGTAATCGTCTGCCAGCATCATTTGCTGGATAATTGCATTGGGTTTTTCATCAATATAAATTTCTTTTGCTTCTCCCTGAATCACCTGCTTGATGAGATGACGCAAACCTTTTTGTTCCATGGTGGCAGAGAATAATAACGTCTGGCGCTCAGCACGGCAGGTCGCGGTAATTTTCAGCACATCCTCACTCAATCCCATATCAAGCATACGATCAGCTTCATCCAATACCAAGAATTCCAACCCGGAAAACTCGGTTGATTTATGCATAACATGTTCGGCAAGGCGGCCAGGCGTACCCACAACAATTTCCGGGTTCTTACGCAGCATGGCTTTTTGGTATTTCAACTCCTCACCGCCACAAATCATGCCCACTTTCAGGCTGGTAAATTTCAACAGTTGTTCAGCATTTTTAACGATCTGACGCGCGAGCTCGCGTGTTGGTGTAAGGATCAGGATACGGGTTGAGCTGCGATTTACCGGCGGTTTTGCCAGTATCGATTGAATAGCTGGCAGCAAAAATGCCGCTGTTTTACCACTGCCTGTTTTGGAGCTGACAATTAGGTTCTCACCCGCTACTGCAGCCGGAATTGCCTTTAATTGCACGGGCGTTGGCTGTTCGTAACCCAATACATCAATCGCTTTGCGCAACTGGCTGTCGCTAATCAGGTCGTGGAAAACAGGCTGGGTCATGAAAAACCTCGATATATCAGTCAGAAAATAGGATGTTATTACTAAAAAGACATCGCAAAAGGCCGCGCAATCTACGCAGGGCTGGGCAAATTATCAACCAAAACCGCTAAAATGCCGACCTTGAAGTAAACCTGTTAATGAATCCGTAAACGGATCTGAGTCATCTGATGAGAATTATGCTAGCCCCGATGGAGGGCGTTGTTGAACATCATGTGCGCGATATATTGTCGCGCATTGGCGGTCTGGATGGCTGTGTCACCGAGTTTATCCGTGTTACCGACCAAAAGCTTCCTTACAAAGTCTTTTATAAGTATGCACAGGAACTGGAACGCGATTGCAAAACCCCAAACGGAACTCCCGTGCGTGTGCAACTGCTAGGCAGTAAACCTGAACCCATGGCAATCAACGCACAAGAACTTGTTCGTTATGGCGCAAAAGCGATCGATCTCAACTTTGGTTGCCCCGCCAAAACGGTTAATTCCCATGAAGGCGGTGCCTGCCTGTTACGCACACCTGACCGGGTTTATTCCATTATTAAAGCAGTGCGCGACGCAGTCCCCCAGGAGATTCCCGTCACCGCCAAAATCCGCCTGGGCTATGAAGATCGCAATAGCTACATGGAGAATGCCCGCGCGGTAGAAGCAGCTGGTGCAAACGAATTAACGGTTCATGCCCGCTCCAAAGCCGATGGATACAAGCCGCCCGCGTATTGGCATTACATTGCCGATATTCGCGCGGAATTAAAAATCCCTGTCGTTGCCAATGGCGAAATTTGGTCTGTGGATGACTACCTGCGCTGCCGCGAACAATCCAATGGCACCGATGTAATGCTCGGTCGTGGCCTGCTGGCCTGCCCTGACCTTGCGCGACAAATCAAAGCGCATATAAATGAAGAAGAGTACACACCACTGAGCTGGCAACAAATCTGTGAAATGCTCTACGACTACTACAAGCTGACAACACCACTTTATTGCGAGCGCAATTGCGGCAATCGTGTCAAACAATGGCTGATGTACTTAAGCAGACAATATCCTCAGGCTGCTGTTTTCTTTGAGGCCATCAAACGCAAAACAACACCGGCTGAAATTGACATCTGTTTCGCACAAGCGCTGGCAGATTGCCAATAATCTATGGTCGATCTATCAAATAAAAAGCCCGTGCAGAACACGGGCTTTTTGCTATCAATTCAACCTTGGCGAATCAATGCAGCAATTCGTCAAAGCCTCCCATCAAATCTTTGGTCTCATCAATTCGCTCCATCAGTTTCACCAGATTGATTCCCAACTGGGTAGCCAGCTCATTAGGAAAATGTTCAAGCAATTCAGAATCAGACCCCTTCTCATTTTCATGCACGATGTAGTCAGCAATATTGATCAACGCCGCGAAGCGCGAAAATTGAGGAGCTGATGATGGATTCAATTGATAACGAATACCATCGACAATTGCATCGGGGAATTTCCAGCGGTTAGCCAATTCAGCACCCGCCTCAGGGAAATTGAATCCCAACACATTTTTTTCAATATCAGAATTGCGTGCGCCTCTGTCTACAACCTTTTGAATTTCTTTACACTCTTCAGGCAATAAAATGTGAATTAATAATTCACCAATGTTATGGATCATCCCACAGGTAAATGCTGTTTCAGCATCATCTTTAGAGAACTTTGCCAGCCATTTACAGGTAGCCGCCACAGCAAAACTATTATGCCAAAAAGCGGGAAGATCAAATCCTTCCGGTGCCTTAAATGCCCCCGTGATACCCGAGGCCAATACCAGCGTACGCACTGCGTTAAAACCCAAGATAAACACGGCATCATTTACCGAACCTACCTTACGGTTACCGCCATAATGGGCCGAATTAGCAGCACGCAACAGCTTGGCAGTTAACACCTGATCCGAGCTGATTTTTTTTGCAATAGCTTCATTGTTAATATTTTCGTCGCCGAAACTCTCTATTAACTCCTGTACTACTTTAGGAATATTTGGCAACTTTTGTGCGTTATCAATTAAATTTTTAAGCTCCACGATATCCTCACTTGATCCAACCCAAGACGCAGGAGCAGCTACAGTTACCTCAACCTCCCCCACCTGCTTTGGGTATAGCAAAGGATGAATGGATAGCAATAAGCGAGGTTAAAAATTGAGGTTTAATAACGCAGATTTAACACAACAGCGACAAGCAGAAACGAAAAAGCCCGCTATTGAAGCGGGCTTTTGTATATGGCGCCTCGGGATCACTTGAATAACCAATGTAAGTCATTGTTTTTATTGACATACAACCTATTCGATCTTTCCATATACCCCCAAATATACCCCCAGACTTCAAATGTGCCCCACAAATTGGGGGTGATCTTTACCACCACAACCCCCTATAGCCGACCATCTTTGGCGATTTAGTGCGAGGCATTGCTCCGTATGATTAAAAACCTCGGGAAGAACCTAAAGGGTGGGGGGTGACACCAATACCCCATAGCATTTAATCCCCCCCCTATAATTTTCGGGCCCACAAAAAAACGATTGAAGGTGCGGTGTCCAACCGATCACGGCCAAGGTTTTAACCCACCCCCTCCCATCTACCTAATGGTGAATCTCTTTTCAATTCGGCGTACGTAAAAATCTCATTGAAGGTGCGGTGTCCGATCCATCATAGCCAAGGTTTAAACCTACCCCTACCTATTGGCTTTTTATATTTAATTTGCCAGGTATGAAATAAATGCGGGGAGAACGGTCATTCAGGCTAGGGCTTAAAACTTTTAGACACCCCCACCGACCAAGGAAGGAAGCCTATACATGGTGGAGCTACGCAGAAAGCACGGCGCTACCTCCCGCATTGATTAGAGTCACCGGAAGAACCTACCAAACACCGGCGAAAGCCGACCTAAACCCAACAATAAAAAGGCTAATCCGTACAAACCTGAAAGCCATTAAGCGCCATCTATCCGCGTGGAACATCGCGCACAAGTGGCACCACTAAAAGGGGGCGGGGGAAGGGTTATTTATAGCGCAGATATTCCCTAGCCTCTTTTTTGGGTGGGGAACACGGGGAAAGTGGGGAACGATTTTTAAGTTATTGATTTACTTATAGTTAATTAGTGAAAAGTTCCCCAAACACCGTTCCCCACTGGGTTTTGAAAGTGGGGAACAAAGTCTAATTAAGCCCATGCAAGGGCGATAATATGGGGGTGATGCACCCCAAGAGCAGTGAAGGATTAGCACCAACGACGGGAAATAAAGACGGGATTAGCACACAGGGAAGCCGTGGAACATTAAGCAAATGGGCATCACTCGCCCACGATATACACCCCATCAAGGCCATCAAAGCGAACCTTGCCGGTATCAGTAAACGCCTTGGCTATGGCCTGTAGGGTGCGCACCTGTGCCCCATCCAAAACGCTATCGATTAGTTCTACCCGCTTAATCGTGGTTGTGCCTACCCCTGACTTGTCCGCAAGCACTTGGACACTCCAACACAACAAGCCCCTAGCCATTCGGCATTGAGCACCAGACAACATAACACCCCCAAAAAGGTCTAATTTAGACAAAATAAAGCCAATAATAGATTGATAATGTGTTTTATTGAGTCTATATTAGACCACGTAAAGCCAATAAAAAAGCCCAAGAGTGCGGCAACACCCTCGGGCTTCATCATTAACCGATTGAATGGGTATCAGCTAATGAGTAACAGCACTGTATCACAGGCCGCTTTAACCGCGCACCAAGCCGTTTTTACTATCCATACCGATGTTATTACCGACTGGCGGCGCAAAGTGCGGGACGTGCAATTGATCGCCCGTGAATTCAGCAGCCAGGTAGAAGCACTCGCCACACTTGAGCGGGTGCGTAAAACCAACCCGAAAGCATTCATCAAAACCCGTGTTATTCATTAATCATTGGAGCAATTAATCATGAGCAAAGCAGCCGCAAAAAACTACGGTGACACACCAGAAGGTTTTATGAGTATCCCAAAAGATGAATTATTCCCCATCGATGCGATCAACTGCGCCAAAGGTAGAGTAAACGCAGTTTTAACCATGCTGATAGTAGCGCTCAACACCGAGGGTGCAGATACGATTCACCCCCACACAATCGCAGAGGCGCTTTGGTCAGTGCAGGGGCATATCGATCAAATGGAAATAATGATCGACCACGCCTACGAATCAGTGCACCCACTTATTCACGCTAAAAATTAATTTAAACTGGTGAGCAAAATGAGCAACGGCACAATTTCAAACCCAATTTTTGGCGGTGTTACAAACCCAATCGGCGATAAAGTTTCGTTTCAAGTTCAGCCTAATGGCACACCAGAAAATTATTTATTTTCTTGCGATGAAGGCAAGCTCGATAAAGATGCAATTTTTTGCGCAATTTCACGGGCTAGCGCTACTCTTAAGCTACTTGATTTACAGTTTAACGGTGACGATACAGAGAGACTCAGCCACGAAACAATACAAAACGCTCTATGGGGAGTTGAAGGCTATTTGGAGCAGATAAGAATCCTCATTGAATACCAGTAAAAACTAAAAAGCCGGTGAAAAAACACCGGCTTTTTTATCACTCACTAACCACTAAAACCCCGCAACATTTTGTAAATCACTTTCGCTTTCCTCGCCTTCGGCCATTAACGCGGATAGCGTGATTTTGTAGCACCAAACCCGTTTATTTCCCATGCGTGGTAGCTTTTCTTTTCTATCCATACGTTCCTTACCATTGCCCTCTATCGTGGGCTGTAAAGCCCCCAAGTTGCGCAGCATTTTGGCGATGCGGTTATGGTCATAACCTTTGCAAATATCGTTTTTAAATGCGTCTTTGTAAACGTAAAAAATCACGTCTGACGAATCACCCTCTAAATAATCTTTAATGCGCGGCTCACGCCGATAACCCCAGCATTCAGCCGCAATAGGTACATGCGAATCGATCACCGCATTTTTACTTTCTTCGGGATCATCCCAGCGTTTAAAGCGTGATTCACTGTATTTGGTGAATTGCTGGCGCACATGCTCCAACATTTGCTTTTCTTCAAAATTGCCATCACCCCCACGGGCGCGAAGCCAGGTATTAAAACAATTGGCCGCTGCATTAATCGCCTGACCTTGTTGCCAACCGGTGATTTTCCAGTGTGTGGCCAACTCACCCGCCCAACCCACTAACGCAAATTTAACCGCAGCCCTATGCACTTGCCCACTGGCATTATCGGTTAAGCGTTCCTTTCTGAATTTTTCCAACCGCGACAACATGGATGCAATAAATTTACTTCGCTTGTCACCTTCCAGCTCTCGCACCAGCGCATTTAAAAACGCGGGAAAGGCTGTGCCGTGGTATTGCGCCATAGTGCCTTTTAGTAGCTCTGAAAGCGCCGCGCCGCCCATTAGCCCATGCGCATTGTTAAACACCCCCATGCGTTTAATATCGGCCTCTGAATCGTGCAATGTTGCGCGTATTTCCAAAAAGCGCATTTCCATTCCGGCGGTTTGAGTTTTACCGGCTTCGCCCATGTATTGCTCTAATGTTTTTTCACCATTGGATAAAAACGTAAAGCGCCAGCGGTGCGAATCATCACGCGCACCGCCACGATCATTTGCACGGGTCTTTCCACTGCCATTGCCAAGCATATAAATTATCTCGCCCACATATCGGCCTTCCATTTGGTTTATTTCATCCAGAGCTAACAACATCTCAGAATGGGAAGCGGCTACGGCCTCCATACCATTAGAAGTTGATCTCCACGTTTTTTTATAATCGTCCGGTTTACCAAATACCGAGCACGCAATATTTAACAGCGTGGACTTGCCCCAAGAGCTATCGCCATAAAAGTGAAAACCCATTGTTTCCACCCCCAGCAAATCAACCAAGGGCGCAGAAAAAGCCGCACTTACCGCAAACAAGGCCAAGGGGTTATCGATACAATAACGGCTTACATTTTCTTGCCATTCGGCCAAGGTGCCGCGCTCGGATAATTTGCACAGGCTTGCACCTTCGGTATAAAACAATAGTGTTTCTTCGGTGCCTCCAATAATGCGATCCGGCAATACAAACGCGCTTTTGTGCCAGCCGGTTTTGTGTACCAACCCGATACGCTCTTGGGTTTTATGGCCTTGTAAATACTCCAATACTTTGCGCTTGCTCTCGCGGTGGGCGTCATATTCCAGCCCCATACCTAATAGGCGTTTGGTGACTTCGGTACCGCCATCACTGCCGAACAATTCCAGCGGAAAATTAAGGCGTTTTTCTTTGCCATCACGGTTATTAAACCGCACCAAAATTCCCCAGTTATCGCCTGCATCATTAGCATCACGGCAATAGGCCAGCACATCCAGCCGCGAACAAATCCGGCGGTGTTTTTCGGCTTTGGGATCATAGGCATACACCCCGTCATCATCGACTTTAAAACCATAAGGGATTGCGCTTGTTTTATCGCTGGTGGCGTTTTCGTCATTGGGGGTGATGATGGGTTGCGGTGCTGGTGTCTCGCCTTCTAATGGCAATAACAGCGCATTACGTTGCACCAGTTCGTTTATGTGTGGCGATAACCAACCCTGTGCAACTGCATCAAAGGCGTCTGCTTTTTCTGGCCATGTATATTCACCCTCGACCAACTGGCCACCGGTGCCAGGTATGAAACGGGCAAACACCGATAAATCAAAAACCCGAAACGATTTAACTCCTATGGCATTCAGCACAGGGCGCAGCACATCAATAGTTTTATCACCAGCCAAATCGTTATCCGGCCACAACCACACATCACGGCCAACCAAGGGCGCAAAGTCGGTTTTGCCAATCGCTTTACTGCCACCGCTCCACGTCATACACGGGAACGCATTAAACAGCCCACGCGCTGCATCACACGCTTTTTCACCCTCGACCAATACCACGGGAGCCGATACCAGCGCAGCGGCCAAATAATCCAGCCCATAGAGCGGTCGATTGTCCGGTAATTGTCGCCAGTGCCAGCCAGTGCGCTCTTTGCCTTTGCTGGTGCCAGTGCCATACACAACGGGGCGATATTCCTTGGCGCGTTCGCCTGCGCTGGTAGTGCGATCAAAGCGACACACACGCATAAGCAGATCACCAGATGCGCTTTTGTAATTCCAATAGTGCGAAGCCTTACCGAATTGCGGAAAATGCACAGGGCATGTTTTGGCGGCGTCTGGTGGTGGCGGTAATATCGGTTTAAAGGCTGGCTCTTTAGGTGCCTTTGGGGGTGTCGGTGTGGCCGTGTTGGTGCGCTCAAATTCGCCCAAGGGTTCATCACTAACCCCCAAATAATGCGCCAGTGTTTTAAACGCATCCCCTTGGCTTAGGCGCAACACATAAGCCACATAACTCACCAAATCGCCGCCCTTGTCGTCAGTGGCAAAATCACACCATACGCCGGTATCAACGTTGATAGAAAACGAACCGGCCTTGCTGTCGTTTCTATTGGGATTGCGCGCCACCCATTCGCGGCCATTTAATTTCCCGTCCGGAGCGTAGTGGCTAACAATGGATTCAGCTTGCGCCAAAGCCAGTGAATTTATTTTCTTAAAATCCAGTTTTTTACCCATTCTAAAAAACTCTTTTTTCAATGAACAAACGTTATTCCCGCACCCGATAAGGGCGGCATTCAGTGCGAGACTAAGCCGGTATTAGCTATCAATACGCACCTCATCAATGATGGTCAGATCAATAAACGCCCCTACATTTAAGTGAAACCAATGCTTAGGTATTTGTTTTGGGTTATCGATTAGCACCTTACATGCGTGATATGCGGCCTCAATTTGTCCGGGCTGAATAGCCCTTAAAGGCCAATTAAAACGGTCATATACACATGACCAATTACCATCACCCCAAACCAAATAACGAACAAAATAGTTTTGATAATCCCTTCTTTTTTCGATGATGCAAAACTCTTGATATTGCTTATCGCTAAGCCTTTTATCGTGCTGTTTTAGATCATGAATAGCGTCCTCTTTTTCTTCATAGATTTTTGGTTTCGTAATATCCAATGCAGTAAACGGAAATAGCGGCAGACTAGGCGGCATTGTCGGCACCCCCAACGTCACGATAAATCAGCCCACAACCGCGCACCGTGTAGCTATAAGCGGCGGTAATTGTCTCGGGCGATAGCTGCGAAAAGTCGCGGGCGTTATGGCTAATTACCAACACTAGCGAGCCGTCCGGCCACTCCAATAAATGAGCGCCGCAATCGTAAGCAGCGGCGCTTTGCATGAAGCTGGCAAGGCGTTTAAACATGGGGTTGAGCGCATTAGCACCACGGGACAAAAGATCATCCAGAGTGATACAGGCGCAGCGCTCTATGATTTGGGTTTGGGTGTATTGGGCGTGAGTGCGAGAGGTCATATTAGGCGGCCTCGGGCGGGGTGGTATCGGTACTTTCGGCCTCTAACTTTTCAATAAAAGCGTGAATACTTGAACGGCTCCATACAGTGACGCCAGGTGATAGCTTACGGCCTTTCGGCGCTTTGCCATTTTGCACCCATAGCCACCAAGTGCTTTTTGATATGCAGAGTAATTCGGTGATTTGTGGAACGCGGTAAAAACCAAGTTCTTGGTTTTTGATTGGGGTGGGATTAACCATCTAGTCGGACTCCTTTAGTCTTGTTTAGATGGTTATGTATTTAATAGGCGTTAAATCGATTTAAAAACCTGAAAAAAACGCAAATATTTCTATTTTTTACGGGTTGTTATTTTACTATTTTTATGCCTTTGACTTAAACAAGTCAGCTACTCGTTTTGCATCAATATCATGAGTATCAAAAAATATATTCGCAATTTCCGCGAGCTGAGCGTCTTTTCTTGATCCGTAATGGTCTTCCATAAATTTGGCCATAACCCTAATAAAATAGCGCAACCTGCCAGACTCACTATTGTTAGTAGTTATGGAATTAAAAGAAGAACTGCTTAGCCTACACTCAACCCTTTTAAGTAGATCGCTAAGAGTGAGATTATTTCTTGAAAAATATAAATCCCCGTAATTGCTAGATAGCTCCTCAGCATGATCCTCTATTTTCCATAAAAAATAAGTCGGAATTTCAGAGCGCACATCCCGAAGAACATGTCCAAAAAATCTATCCCTGAGTGCCTTTAATTCCTCGGAAGTAAAATCATCTAAAACGCACTCAGAAACGGGAAATTCATCTAATAAAATTGAAAGCTTTCCGATTAGACCAACTATCTCCTTGAGTTTCTTTTCTCCTTGTTTCTGCGTCAGTGAGTTCCAGCTTTTCATTCCATGAAAGGCATGACATACACACTTAGAAAATCGATATGCCAATACGTCAAAATTAGGAATAGACTCACTTTTCTGAAAATTTTTATTGAGCCACCTCCATATGCTGCGCATTCGATTATTGGTACACAGCTGCTCTAACACCTCTACATATTCACCCTGCCCGAGATAATCCCCTGTCTCGCCATCCAATATAGAGAGGCGATTCAAAAGAGATCGAGGTGCCCAATCGGGATAGTCTTTTTTATTTTCGGTAAAGCCATATTCAAGTTTAGACAGAGAGTGCCGGAGATCATCTAAATAGCCCGCCTTCAATTCTTGTTGATTGCGCTTTTCAAATGCCTCAGCTGCGCGCAACTGACGCCGCAGCTTTTTAAGGTCTTTATCGCACCTAGCCTCAAGTTGCGCCGAAGCTTCATTAATAAATTGTTCTTCATCATTACCCATGAAACAGCTACGCCTTGTAATTAAGTTTGCGCAACGGGCATTTTTCATGCGAATAATTATCATTATTGTCGTTTCGCCCGTTGCCGCAAACCGCCAATTGTTCCCCACGTTCCCCACTCTCTAAAAAGTAAGTGGGGAACGATAAATACACATAAAACTATATCTAACTCTTTGATTTTCTTACGTGAGAGAGTAACCGTTCCCCAGTGTCCCCGCGTTCCCCACTACAAAACCGCCGTAGTCGAAACGTTTTAACCAGCTCGACCGAAATTCGCGGTAATAACGTTAGGGGATTGGGCTTGCAGGCGCAGGGCATCAAGGTAATCAGCCCATTTCTGCATCATCTCTTTGCGCTGTTTTAGATGCTTGGTGCGGTTGTACGCATTGCCTAAGGGGTCTTTTACCTTGTGCGCTAGCTGGTGTTCGATCCACTCCGCTGGAAAACCAAGCTGTTCATCCAATACCGTGCGCGCCATTGCCCTAAAGCCGTGGGGCGTCATTTCTTCATTGGTATAACCCATAGTGCGCAGTGCCACCCTTACCGCATTTTCAGACATTGGCCGTGCGGCACCCCGAGCCGATGGAAATACAAACTCGCTGCGCTCGGTGTAGGGCTGTAGTTCCTGCAAGATTTTTAACGCTTGACCGGCCAGCGGGACAATGTGTTGCTTGTCGGTTTTAGTGACCAAGTAGCGCCACTCTGCCGCGTCCCAGTCGATTTGATCCCAACGCATTTGGCGTATTTCGCCAGGTCGCTGGAACAATAAAGCGGATAGTTGCAGCGCTGCTTTTACGGCGGGTGATCCGGTATAGGCATCGATAGCGTGCATTAAAGCGGCCACACCTTGCGGCTCTGTAATGGCCGAAAAGTGGGTGACTTTGGGGGTGGTGAGTGCGCCGGTTAAGTCACGGCTTGGGTCACTGGTTAATTTGCCCACGCGTATTGCATAGCGAAATACTTGGCTTGCAGTCTGTTTGGCGCGCTTGGCGGTTTCCAATAATCCGCGATCCTGCACCTTGTGTAGCACGGCCAATAATTCCGGCGGTGTTATTTCATTTATAGGGCGCTGCCCCAGCCACGGGAATAAATGGTTTTTGAGCAGGTTTTGGGTGCGCTCTTTATGAGTGGGCGACCACTCGGGTGAGATCATCGCAAACCACGCATTGGCCAGAACCTCAAAGGTGTTTTCATGGGCGGCATGTAATTGCAGCTTTTGGGCTTTGCGCTCGGCCATCGGATCAACCCCTTGACCTATATCACGCTTGGCGTCTGCCGCCTTCGCCCTCGCCTCTTTTAAGCTCACATCGGGATACACCCCCAAGGGCAAAGACTTCTCTTTACCGGCTATGCGGTATTTCAGTCGCCAGTATTTGCTGCCATTGGGATTAATAAGGAGATGCATACCGCCAGAGTCAGCCAGCTTGTAGGGCTTCTCTCTCGGGGCTGCTGTTTTAACCTGAATATCTGTGAGCGCCATCCTGTCACCTGCCCGTAGGGGTATGAGTGGGTGCAAGCCGGATGCGTTGGGGGTATTTCTCAAGTCTGGGGGTATCAAATTCGGGGGTATTTCAATGTACCCCCAAATATACCCCCAAACTTGATCGGATTCGGGGGTATCGCATCGGACTGTATCGGATGGAGTATAAACAAAAAACCCCGCAATTACGCGGGGTTTAGGACGATTTTGGACTGTATCGTACAGTAATATGGCGCACTCGGGAGGATTCGAACCTCCGACCGCTCGGTTCGTAGCCGAGTACTCTATCCAGCTGAGCTACGAGTGCGTTGTTGAGGCGCGCATTCTATTGATCAGGTTCTTGTGAGTCAAGCTTTAATTTGATTTTCTTTTTCGGGAAAGGAAAATTAATGCTTTATAAATCAATGAACTACAAAATTCGATCAATCTGTACAAGCAGTGTTCTGACTACTGCGATGCGCGTACGTTTGCACAGAACTAATGGCGGTGAGAGAGGGAGTCGAACCCTCGATACCTTGCGGTATACACACTTTCCAGGCGTGCTCCTTCGGCCACTCGGACATCTCACCGTATTTTAAAATTTCGCAAACTTGGCGGCATTTTAGCTACCCCCTGCGAAGGCGCGCTAATGTACACAAGCACACCTCCAAACGCAATCTTATTCCTGTGGCCATATACTAAAAAAATCCCCGGGGTTTTGTTCACGCGGCTGATGTGGTGGAGCTGTAGCGGTACCAATGTAGATAAAACCGATGAGTTCTTCACCATTCTCTACGCCTAATGCTTGCCTCACTACTGGATCATACGCCATATCACCAGTACGCCATACCGCACCAATACCCAAGGCAAACGCCGCATTGAGTAAGTTCTGCGTTGCCGCTCCTGCTGCAATAATTTGCTCTATTGTGGGCACTTTCGGATTGGGCTGGCATTTGGCAATAGCGAGAATAATCATGGGCGCACGCTTGGGCATTGCAATGCAGCGCTCTATTTCTGACTGGGTGATAGCAGGATTTTTTGCAGTAGCGGCTTTCACGAATATGTCGCCCAATCGAAGCAGCCCCTCGCCTTCGATGACAACAAAACGCCAAGGACGCAAATTGCCATGGTCAGCTGCCCGCCCGGCAGCCCTGAACAGCACATCCAACTGTTCAGTTGATGGTGCAGGTGCGGTAAGCCGGGGGCTGGAGACGCGCTGGTGTAATGCCGTAATTGCATCCATAAAATCTTATTCCTCTTTCACTATTAAAAACGGTTGCCGCTTAAAGGCCTATGAACAGTAGATGTTATAACCAGGTCGAACATTGGCCAATTCTGTACCATACTTTCTGGAAGATAGCCAAATCAGCGATTGATAGAAGGATACCGCAGGATGACTGCCCAGATCGCCTCATTAATAACAGTCTACGGCCACTAATTGTATGCAAGTCCCCATTCTCATTCTGATAATCGCCATTGAAATTTACGTAGCATTATTGATTGCCGCGTTTTTCTTGGTGATATATGCATTCAAACAAAAGAAACTGATTCGCCGACAACAAGACAAACTACGTGAGCTGATCAGTACAATTAACGCATCAAGTGCACCCGCCAGCACACCAGCCAAAACGTATAAGCAACAGATCTATGAGCAACTGGAAATAACCCAGGATCGCTTTGCACTAATTGCCCCCCGCCAGGAAATTGCCAATTTCCAACCATCAGACCAACCCGTTAACCAGCGTATTGTCGCATTGCGTTATGCCTTCCTGCGCGCAGAAGAATTAGGTACCACCGAAGTACAGGGAAGTGAAGGTTATTGGAATATTTTTCGGGAGACGCTCGAACCACTATTGCCAACAACAATCGAGCCCACCGAGTCATACACAAGCGAGAATAACGAAGAACTGGAGATGTATAAAAAACGGGTAGAAAATCTGGAAAAATTCAAGAAGCTATTTTTTGATCTAGAGAAGCGCTGGAATGAAGCCCAAGCCAATGCTCAGGGTTATTACAATGAGCTGTACGCTATGGCCGATAGTGTCGCAGACCGCGAGCAATATGAGCTGTTATTAGGGCAATACAGCAACAGCTATAACGATATTAGCCACTACATACAATCCACTAACTCTGCCCTCACTGGCCAACCGGTAGAAAACAAGACTATCAACATCATACGTCAGGATCCCCGTGCAGCCGAAGAAATTATGAAACTGCGCAATGTTGCGGCAGATCAATATCGCATCATCAACAATCTGCAGCGCCAGCTGGAAACAGCAGAAAGTGCGGAAGAAAAAGAACAAGTCATCAAGGAGCTTGAACAGCAGCTGCAACGGCAGATACGCTTTGTGCAGGAATCCGATACCTGTGTCCAATTGTTAGAGGAAGAACTGAACAAGGCTCACGAACAAATAGCAGAGCAGGCAAAATTATTAGGTAAAGACCACTTGTTGGAGGAGGAAAACCAACGCATCAAAAAAACCCTGCAGAGCTTTACCCAAGAAAGCAAAGAACTGCTGGGCAATCTGGAAGACCTAGAAAAAGAAAATGATCAGCTAAAAAGCGACCTTGAACAAAAATCGGAAAGCACCGAGAGCAACCCGGCAAGCATCCAAAAAATTCAGGATGAATTTGCTGAGCTACGCAAGCAATATACCGAATTGGAAGAAAAATACCTTGAATTGAAATTTAAATAATAAGCAACTGGAAAAAGAGGCAGCGCACCACCAACAAGTGGACATTTGCACCAAAAACCCGTTTAATTCACTGGCTTGGGGCAAGCATTAATAATATTGTAGGGATTGACTTACTGACTGATAACAACAAGGTTTTAGTCCAATGAACAGTAAGACTGAAAGTCAGCCGCTGCAAACAGAATCACCGATACAACAGTATTACTTTCGCGCACTTATCTGTTTTGCCGCATCCGGCACGCTCGCTTCCTTTATTGACTGGGACAACCCCAGCATCACCCACATGGGTGTGATTGTCTTTTTATTGATATACGCCTACGCCACTTATCATTTCACCCGCAAACAAATCCCGGAATTGATGAGCCGCATCAATCGCTGGCTATCCCATGTAGATGCAGCCCTTATTGGTATCGTACTAAGCCTGACGGATTTCAGCATCCTACCCTGCATCATGTTCTTGACGATGATCCAATTCAACGCATTAATCAGTGGCGGTGCACGTAAGTTGATGGAGGACAACAGCGCCTTTGCTGTAGGTGTGCTCCTGAGTTTGATCATACACAAACCGCAACTTGTGCTTTCCAGCAGCATTCAGATAAGCGCCGCAAGCTTGATTGGTGTGGCAACTTATTTTTTAGTTTACGCGATTTACATGCATCAACGCTTTCACAAATTGATGCTCAGTCAAAAGCAGCTCGAAAATGAGCAAAAATGGCACAAGATCCGCGCTTATAAGTTATCTCGCTACCTACCACCTACCGTCTGGCAAGCCATTAATCGTGGCGACGATAAAAACCTGCAAGCCGAACGTAAACGCATCAGCGTGTTTTTTTCAGACATCAAAGACTTCAGTCAATTGTCCGAAGAAATTGAAGCGGAAGCATTGACCGAATTACTCAATCACTACCTGACCGAGATGTCGAAAATTGTTGCCCATTATGGCGGCACTATCGATAAGTTCATGGGCGATGGAATCATGGTTCTTTTTGGTGATAGTGCAAGCAAAGGCGTAAAAGATGACGCAACACGCTGTGTTGCCATGGCGATCGCCATGAAAAAACGTATCAAATCCATGCAACAAGAATGGTTTAACCAAGGTATCAAAAAGCCATTACAAGTTCGTATGGGTATCAACACCGGTTACTGTACCGTAGGTACTTTCGGCACATCCAATCACCTCGATTACACAGTGCTAGGCACACAAGTTAACCTCGCAAGCCGCCTTGAGTCAGCAGCAGAACCAGATGAAATCCTGATTTCCCATGAGACTTGGTCACTGGTGAAAGACACCGTGATGTGCCGCGACAAAGGCGAAATCCAGGTTAAAGGTTTTTCAATGCCCGTCAAAGTGTATCAAGTTGCGGATTTGCGTAAAGAAATGGGTAAAAACCAGAGCTACTTTGAAGATCGTGCCGAAGGCTTTTCCATGTATTTGGATATGGAAAAAGTGCGTAACTATGACAAACAAAAAGTGATTGAATCACTGGAAAAAGCAGCTGCCCGCTTGAAAGACAAAGTGATTATTTAACTTATTAAATAATCACTTTGCTGTTAACACCGATTTATATATTTCGCTCGTTTATTGCCTGATCAATCTCATATCGAAGGGCTTGTCATGCTCATTCGATGAGCGAAATGGATTGATATCCAATCCACCGCGCCGCGTGTAACGCGCATAAACGCTCAACGATTGCGGTTTGCATTCACGCAAAATATCGCAAAATATCCGCTCTACACAATGCTCGTGAAAATCCTGATGCTCCCTGAAAGAAATAAGATAGCGCAGCAAATTATCATGCAGTATCTGATTACCTTTGTAGGAAATAAACACACTGGCCCAATCAGGCTGTCCGGTTACCGGGCAATTCGTTTTCAATAAATGGCTGACCAATACCTCTTCAGCAATAGCTGATCCAGTCATTAATAACTCAGGCGAGGGATGATAAGTATCGATAGAAACATCTAATTCATCTAATTCAATGGCTGTCGGCTGAGCAATAAACTCCAAGTAATGCCCACTTGGGTGGCCATGGGTAATGGGCAATAATTGAACCTCAACAGTTGCATTTGCTATCGCAGATAAATCACGTTCAAGCACAACCAAAACATCTTTCTGACTTGCAAAGCGAGTTTGATTAAAAGAGTTTAAATACAACTTGAATGATTTGGATTCAATAATGTATTTGCTGTCACACGGAATCCTGAATTCGGCAACAGCCACTTGTGGTTTACCTGAAAGATTTAACCAGGATAGCTCATACCCCGTCCAAATATCGACACCATAAAATGGCAAGACATCAGTTATCAACAAGTGTTTACGCGATTCAGCTCGCGTAATTGGAAATAGCAACTGGGGCGCATATTCAGAAACATATTCTGTCTGCTGCCCAAGAGGGTTATGACTCATATTAATTCCATAATCAAGCGCGCAATCGCTTACCCGTTTTTAAAAGATGCATAGCGACAGCAAAAAGAATTACCACAAATAACGTCAGGCCAATCAATGCCATACTGATATGAACATCACTAATACCCAACATGCCATATCGAAATGCATTAACCATATGCAAAATTGGGTTAAGTATTGATACCTGTTGCCAAAACTCCGGCAGCAAATTGATCGAATAAAAAACGCCGCCAAAATAGGTTAACGGAGTTAAAATAAATGTCGGGATAATTGAAACATCATCAAATGTATTCGCGTATATTGCATTAATGAATCCAGCCAATGAAAACAATACAGAGGTCATAAACACAATGAACAATGTAGTAAGCCAGTGATGAATATGCAGATTAGTAAAGAATAACGACATACCCGTCACTATCAAACCAACCGCCATACCGCGTGCAACACCACCCATTACGTAGCCCAGCAAAATAATATAATTAGGCGTAGGCGACACCAACAATTCTTCAATACTGCGCTGAAACTTTGCACTAAAAAATGACGATGACACATTGGCATAAGCATTGGTGATCACCGCCATCATGATCAATCCGGGAGCAACAAACTCTATGTAGCTGAAGCCTCCCATCTCTCCTATACGACTGCCGATTAACTTACCGAAAATCACGAAATACAAAATCATTGTGATCGCCGGGGGCAGCAATGTTTGAATCCAGATGCGCGTAAAGCGCTTTATCTCTTTACGTAAAATAGTAAGAAATGCAATCCACTGCTCACTGACGGTCATGATTGCACCTCATTTTTATTAGCACTTACCATAGCGACAAACATCTCTTCGAGTCGATTGGCTTTATTGCGCATACTGACAACTTCGATTTGCTGCTCAGTCAACTGTGAAAACACCGCATTTAATGATTGCCCTTTTTCTACCTCCAACTCAAATGAATGATTATCAATTGGTGTAACATGATGCCCATTCAAGTGAGGCAAGGATTGTAAATGCCCCTTTACATCAAAAATGAAAGTTTCTTTGTTCAACTGCTGCAACAAATTTTTAATACTGGTGTTTTGCACAAGCGTTCCGCGATCAATAATCGCCACATTGCGGCAGAGGCTTTCGGCCTCTTCCAAATAGTGTGTTGTTAAAATAATAGTGGTTCCGGCAGCATTAATTTCGCGCAAAAAATCCCACATGGAACGACGCAATTCAATATCAACACCTGCTGTTGGCTCATCGAGAATCAACAATTGCGGCTCATGAACCAGCGCACGCGCGATCATCAAGCGCCGCTTCATGCCGCCCGATAGCATGCGCGCAGGTGTATGACGCTTATCCCACAAACTCAGTTGTTTCAAATATTTTTCGGTTTGCAGCTCGGCTTGTTTACGTGGCAAACCATAGTAGCCCGCCTGTTGCAGCACTATATCTTCCACTTTCTCAAACATACTAAAATTAAACTCTTGCGGAACCACGCCCAAGTATTTTTTTGCTCCGGAAAAATCGGTATCGATATTTTTACCAAATACCTCAACCGTTCCCGATGTTTTGCGCACCAGGGAACTGATAATCCCAATGGTGGTGGATTTGCCTGCACCGTTAGGGCCGAGCATGGCAAAAAAATCGCCAGGCATCACATCGAGTGAAATACCTTTTAGGGCTTCGAATTTTTCGTTGTAAACTTTACGCAGGTTTCTTAGTGAGAGTGCCGGAGTCATAACCCCTCGCAGAAATGAATGAAGGTCAGAAAATCTACCACCAGATCAGGGCGCAACATGTCGATTTCAAGTTCAGAACCATCTATTTATGATAAAGAGTATTACACATATCATCTGGAGTTACTCACCGCCTTCAGTACGCAGATCCAGCAATTACCACCATTTAACACTGAGTTCTCCAGCGAAGACGATCAGGAATTTCTCGCTGCACTCGAACTTTTATTGAAACAACCACAGGGGACTGGTTTTTTAGAGCAGGGCCAAGTATTGATGTGCCGTGTTGTCGGCAGCTACCCACACCTGATGCCGCTACTGTATCGCGACCTACTCTGGTTTTTTGGCGGCGACTGCTTACATTACATGCCAGATGAGGAAATTGCTGTTTTTCAGCGACTGGATGAGCAACGCGAAGATGCAAAACAGCAAAACACACCTTTCAGCTACAAGGAAGCACGCGCAAAATCGATGGGTATGCATTAAAAAGAGAGTAAACGCAAAGGAGTGCGTTATCGCCCAAATGGGCAAATTATATCCAGAGAGATTTTTACTGGTCAGTATAACTACTGATGAAACTAGAAATGGATTGCGTAAAACTGGAGCGGGAAACGAGACTCGAACTCGCGACCCTAACCTTGGCAAGGTTATGCTCTACCAACTGAGCTATTCCCGCTAAATGTGGCGTCCCCTAGGGGACTCGAACCCCTGTTACCGCCGTGAAAGGGCGGTGTCCTAGGCCACTAGACGAAGGGGACATTTTGAAAGCTGCCTAGATGACAACAATAAAACGTACTTCACTAACAGATTAAAACGTATTACTTACTACTTTAACTTCCCTTGGTGAGAGAAGTTGGAGCGGGAAACGAGACTCGAACTCGCGACCCTAACCTTGGCAAGGTTATGCTCTACCAACTGAGCTATTCCCGCTAAACGTGGCGTCCCCTAGGGGACTCGAACCCCTGTTACCGCCGTGAAAGGGCGGTGTCCTAGGCCACTAGACGAAGGGGACCCGGACCATCTGTGCTTAGCTTGTTTTTTCAAACGAGTGTCTGCGTCAGAAGTGGGGCGCATTCTAGGGATCGCCCCCGTTCGTGTCAACACTTTTACTTCTTTTTTTATCAGAGTGGAAACAAGCACTTAGCGCTTATCTTATGTGGGTACAGGTCATCCAAAGCGCAAATTCTTGCGCCAGTTTTTTCAATGCTATACTTATGTGTAATGCCATGCCCAACTTTTAATCAATAGGGTTTTAAAAAC
>NZ_JZSC01000012.1 GCF_001183545.1 Cellvibrio sp. pealriver | reverse complement strand
AAAAATCCCTGTCAGAGGTCTGACAGGGATTTTGTATTAGAAGCTTGACGATGTCCTACTCTCACATGGGGAAGCCCCACACTACCATCGGCGCTAAGTCGTTTCACTTCTGAGTTCGGAATGGGATCAGGTGGTTCCAACTTGCTATGGTCGTCAAGCAATTTTGTATGAGTTCGAAGGTCTTATGACATCTATTATGTCGGCCTTGATTGACTCAAATAGGGTGGCGGAACGTAAAGTTTGCTGGCTGTATTTTACAGCATTTGGATGCTTGCGTATCGCACAAGTCCGGACTTTCTGAATCGTTTAACCGTTAACAGTCGATTCTGTTATATGGTCAAGCCGCACGAGCAATTAGTATTGGTTAGCTCAACGCCTCGCAGCGCTTCCACACCCAACCTATCAACGTCGTAGTCTTCAACGGCTCTTTAGGGGGCTTAAAGCCCCAGGGAGATCTCATCTTGAAGGAGGCTTCCCGCTTAGATGCTTTCAGCGGTTATCCCGTCCGCACATAGCTACCGGGCAGTGCCATTGGCATGACAACCCGAACACCAGAGGTGCGTTCATTCCGGTCCTCTCGTACTAGGAACA